>NZ_JBEYFP010000592.1:0-3777 GCF_040634455.1 Kitasatospora sp. NPDC007106 | reverse complement strand
CCGCCCCGCGCCCGGCGCCGGACGGGAGGCGGCCCCGGTCGCCAGCGCCGACCCGTACCGGACCCGGCTGTTCAAGGTGCCGGGCACCGGCCGGGGCGCCCGGGGACGGCGCTCGGCCGCGGAGACCGACGGCGGGCACACCGTGCGGGCGCGCCGCCCGCAGGGCCGCCTGGCCCGGCTGCACCTGACCGCGACGCTGCAGGCCGCCGCCCCGCACCAGGCCGCCCGCGGGCGGTCCGGGCGGGCGCTGGTGCTGGCCAAGGACGACCTGCGGGAGCAGGTGCGCCGCGGCCGGGAGTCCAACCTGGTGCTGTTCGTGGTGGACGCCTCCGGTTCGATGGCGGCCCGGCAGCGGATGGGCGCGGTCAAGGGCGCGGTGATGTCGCTGCTGATGGACGCCTACCAGCGGCGGGACAAGATCGGCATGATCACCTTCCGCGGCACCGGCGCCGAGCTGGCGCTGCCGCCGACCTCCTCGGTGGAGGTCGGCGCGGCCCGGCTGGAGCAGCTGCCGACCGGCGGGCGGACGCCGCTGGCCGCCGGGCTGCTGCGCGCCCACGAGGTGCTGCGGGTCGAGCGGATGCGCGACCCGGACCGCCGTCCGCTGCTGGTCGTCGTCACCGACGGCCGGGCCACCGGCGGCCGGGACGCCCTGGCGCAGGCCGAGCGGGCCGCGGGCCTGCTGGCCGGGCAGGGCGTGGCGAGCGTGGTGCTGGACTGCGAGTCCGGCCACGTCCGCCTCGGCCTGGCCCGCACCCTGGCGGCCCGCCTCGGCGGCCCCGCCGTCACCCTGGACGAGCTGCGCGCCGAGGGCGTGGCGGCGCTCGTCCGCGACCACCGTTCCGTCTCCACCCAGCGAAAGGCGGCCTGAGCCGTGCCCAAGGGAGTGCCCGAGAGTGTCCCCGACGACGGCCTGACGACCCGTCAGCGCCGTACCCTGCCGATCACCGCCGTGCACACCGGCCCGGGCAAGGGCAAGTCGACCGCCGCCTTCGGCATGGCGCTGCGCGCCTGGAACCAGGGCTGGCCGATCGGGGTGTTCCAGTTCGTCAAGTCCGCCAAGTGGAAGGTCGGCGAGGAGAACGCGCTGCGCGTGCTCGGCGCCTCCGGCGAGGGCGGCACGGTGGCCTGGCACAAGATGGGCGAGGGCTGGTCCTGGGTGCAGCGCGGCATGGAGTCCAGCGAGGAGGCGGCCAAGGAGGGCTGGGAGCAGGTCAAGCGCGACCTCGCCGCCGAGACCTACCGCTTCTACGTGCTGGACGAGTTCACCTACCCGATGCACTGGGGCTGGGTGGACGTGGACGAGGTGGTGTCGGTGCTGAAGGACCGCCCGGGCAGCCAGCACGTGGTGATCACCGGCCGGTACGCCAAGGAGCCGCTGACCGACTTCGCCGACCTGGTCACCGAGATGACCAAGGTCAAGCACCCCATGGACGCCGGCCGCAAGGGCCAGCGCGGTATCGAGTGGTAGTCCGTTGAACATCCCCCGTCTCGTCGTCGCCGCGCCCTCCTCAGGCGCGGGCAAGACCACCGTCGCCACCGGGCTGATCGCCGCGCTCGCCGCGCGGGGCCTCGCGGTCTCCCCGCACAAGGTCGGCCCGGACTACATCGACCCGGGCTACCACGCGCTGGCCGCCGGCCGCCCGGGCCGCAACCTGGACGCGTTCATGTGCGGGGAGGACCGGGTCGCGCCGCTCTTCCTGCACGGCGCGGCCGGGGCCGACGTCGCGGTGGTCGAGGGCGTGATGGGGCTGTTCGACGGGGCGGCGGGCCGCGGCGAGCTGGCCTCCACCGCGCAGGTCGCCAAGCTGCTGAAGGCACCGGTGGTGCTGGTGGTGGACGCCTCCTCGCAGTCCCGTTCGGTGGCGGCGCTGGTGCACGGCTTCGCCTCCTGGGACCCGCAGGTGCGCCTGGCCGGGGTGATCCTCAACCGGGTCGCCTCCGACCGGCACGAGCAGTTGCTGCGCGAGGCCCTGGAGGAGGGCTCCGGGGTGCCGGTGCTCGGCTGCGTGCGGCGCACCGCCTCGGTGGCGACTCCCTCGCGTCACCTGGGCCTGGTGCCGGCCGTGGAGCGCTCCGCGGACGCCCTGCGGGCGGTGCGGGACATGGGCGAGCTGGTCGCCGCCTCGGTGGACCTGGACGCGCTGCTGGCGCTGGCCCGCAGCGCCCCGCCGCTGGACGCCGAGCCGTGGTCCGCGGCCGCGGAGGTCTCCCCCGTCGCGGGCCGGCCGCGGGTCGCGCTGGCGGGCGGGGCGGCGTTCTCCTTCTCGTACGCGGAGAACGCCGAACTGCTGGCCGCGGCGGGCGCCGAGGTCGTGCCCTTCGACCCGCTGCGGGACGAGCGCCTGCCCGCCGGCACCCGGGCGCTGGTGGTCGGCGGCGGCTTCCCGGAGATGTACGTGGGTGAGCTGAGCGCCAACGCGGCGCTCCGGGCGGAGATCGCCGCGCTGGCCGCGGGCGGCGCGCCGATCGCCGCGGAGTGCGCCGGCCTGCTCTACCTGGGGCGGGAGTTGGACGGCAAGGAGATGTGCGGGGTGCTGCCGCACACGGCCCGGATGACCGAGCGGCTCACGCTGGGCTACCGGGAGGCGGTCGCGCTGGCGGACAGTCCGCTGGCGGTGGCGGGCACCCGGGTGCGCGGGCACGAGTTCCACCGCACGGTCTGCGAGCCGGGCGCCGGGGAGCAGCCCGCCTGGGGCTGGCGCGCGCCTGCCGGGCCGGCCGTCGAGGGGTTCGTGCAGGGCGCGGTGCACGGCTCGTACCTGCACCTGCACTGGGCGGGGGCGCCGCAGCTCGCGGAGCGGCTCGTCCGCGCGGCGCTCTGACGCCGGGGACGCGCCGCCGTCAGTTCGGGGCGAGCCGGAAGACCGGGTAACCGGGGGCGATCCGCAGCAGCTCGGCGTCGGAGGCGTCCGCGTCGACGCCGTCGAAGAAGACGCCGACCTCGAACTTCCAGCGCTTGAGGTAGGCACGGAGCACCGCGGGCTTCTCGGCGTCGGGGAGTTCGGCGGCGCGGAAGGCCTCGGCGCGGCGGCCGAGCCGGAGTTCGCCGGTGCCGGCGGCGCGCAGGTTGCGCACCCACTGGGTGTGGCCGCGCGGCGCGACCAGGTAGCGCTGCCCGTCGTGGGTGAGCAGGTTGACCGGGGTGGTGCGCCACTCGCCGCTCTTGCGGCCGCGCACGGCGAGGACGCGGGAGCCCCAGAGGCTGAGGCCGGCGCGGGTGAGGGCGGCGACGGTGCGGTTGGACAGGCCCAGCAGGGCGGCGCTGATCCGGCCGGTGGGCATCACGTAGCGGCTGGCGGCGTCGGACACGGGAACTCCCGGGGCAGTGAGCGGCGGACTCTTCAGAGAGCAGTGCTCTCGTTCCTGGACATGACTCTGCCACCGCCCCGGGCCACGGTCAAGAGCAGTGCTCTCGTTTCTGTGCGGCGCTCCCTCATATGGCAGGCTGTTCCCATGACCGCCATCAGGACCGCCCGCGAACGGGCCCGCGAGGAGCTCACCCGCGAGATCAAGCAGGAGGCCCGCAGGCAGCTCGCCTCCGAGGGCGCCCAGCGCCTGTCGCTGCGCGCCGTCGCCCGCGAGCTCGGCATGGCCTCGTCCGCGATCTACCGGTACTTCCCCAGCCGCGACGAGCTGCTCACCGCGCTGATCGTCGACGCCTACACCGACCTCGCCGACACCGCCGACGCGGCCCTGGCCGCCGCACCGGCCGCCCCCCGCGCCCGCTGGCGGGCCCTGTGCGGCGCCGTACGGGACTGGGCGCTCGCCCACCCG
>NZ_JBEYFP010000591.1:0-3778 GCF_040634455.1 Kitasatospora sp. NPDC007106 | reverse complement strand
CCGGATTCGCGCCCAAGCCCTGACCGGGGAGGCCTCCGGCGCCCCCGCACCGCGGCGGGTGCTCAGCGGCCGCCGTTCACCACCGCACTGGAGACCGCACCGGTGTGCAGGTTCCACCGCTCCAGGATCCGGTCGTACTCGCCGTTGCGGATCAGCCGGTCCAGCGCCTTCGCGACGGCCGTGCGCAGCTCGGGGTCCGCCTTGTTCACCGTGATCGCGTACGGGCTGGACTGGATGTGGTCGCCCGTCAGCTGGAACCGGCCGCCGCGCACCGCCGAGGTGTTGAACTGGGCCACCGGGTAGTCGTTGAGGTCCGCCACCGCCGTCCCGTCCGCGACCTCCGCCAGCGCCAGCTCGTCGTTGGCCAGCTGGTGCACGTCCAGCTTCTTGTCGTACCGGCTGCAGGCGCCCGCCTGGCGGATCGCGATCTCCGCCTGCACGGTGCCCTTCTGCACCGCGACGGCGTGCCCGCACAGGCTGTCCAGGCCGTTGATCCGCTCCGGATTGCCGGCCTTCACCAGGATCGAGGTGCTGGTGAAGAAGTAGTCCACGAAGTCGACGCCCGGCCCGGAGGTGCGGCCCCCGTCGTCGATGCCGTTCTGCCGGTCGGTGGTGTCGATCACCGCGGACATCGCCAGGTCGACGTCCTCGGACTGCACGGCCGGGATCAGCCGGTCGAAGGGCATGTCGACGAACTCGATCCGCAGCCCGAGCAGCTTGCCGATCGCCGCGGCCAGGTCCGGGTCGAGGCCGGCCGGCCGGCCGTCGGCCTCCTTGTAGTCCACCGGGGCGTAGTTGAGGTACGAGCCGATCCGCAGCACACCGGCCTTGCGGACCGCCTTCGGCACCCGGTCGCGCAGGTCGGACGAGCCGTCCGCGGCCGGCGAGACCGCACTCGCGCAGCCGGACAGCAGCAGGCCGGCCGCACCGGCGGCCGCGAGGGTGCGCCCGGGCACGCGGGCGCGCCGGGGCAGGGGTGAGTGGTGCATGGTGAGGGAGCTTCCTGAGGGAGGGAAGAACGGAGGAAGACTGATGGCACTCACGCCGCCGAGGCCGCAGGGTTACGCGGCGCGGACCTGGTCCCGTCACCGGAGGCCGCCGCAGGATGGGCAGGCGGCCTGGTCGACCGAGGTACGCCACCGGGGGCGGACCGCCCATCCTTCCACCCCGGACGCCACCGCGGCCCCCGGGGTCCCTACCCGGCGGTAGGCCGCGCGCCGCTGTCGGAGGCCCGCGCTAACGTCCCCGACCGACGCCGATGCCGAACGGGGAGGACCGATGGGCTGCCGAGGAGTGCACTTCGCCCTGACCGCCGAGCAGGCCGAACGGCTGCTCGCCGCCGGGGACGACCGGGCGGTGCTCGCGGAGGTCGCCGGGATCGAGGAGGCCTGGGACACCGACCACCTCGCCGAGACCGACAAGGCGTGGGACGCCATCCACCGCTGCCTCGCCGACGGCACGCTGTCGTACGACGGCGGCGACCACCCGCTCTCGCACGCCGTCCTCGGCGGCCTGCCGCTGTACGACGGGGACGACCACGTCGTCGTCCTCACCACCCCGCAGGAGGTCGCCGACGTCGCCGCCGCCCTCGCCGGGATCGACGAGTCCTGGCTGCGCGAGCGCTTCTTCGCGCTCGACCCGGAGGACTACGACGGCGCCCGCGACGAGGAGGACTTCGGCTACACCCGGTACTGGTTCGGCGAACTGCGCGCCTTCTTCGCGCGCGCCGCCGCCGACGGGCGGGGCGCGGTGTTCACCGTCAGCCAGTGATCGGAGCAGTGGCCGGACTGGCGACCGGCCCCGCCGGGCCCGGCAGGACCGCAGCACACCGCTCGCTGGCGCGCCGGCGGGAGGCGGGTCACGGTGGGGGGAGGACGGGCGGCCGGCGTTCACCCGGTGATCATCCGGGTCATGCCGGGCGGTGGGGCGGAGTTCCGGCCCGGGTGTGAGGGGGGCGGAGGTTCTCGGTCGACGGACCGGTACCCCGGTCGAAGGGTCTGTTGTGAAGCGCACCGCCTGGTTCACCGCCGCCACCGCCACCTCGCCGGCCGCCGCCGGGGTGCTGACCGGGGGCACCGCCTCCGCGCACGACCGGTCGGGCGGCCCGCGGGCCGAGCGGGACTCCTACGGGACCAGGGCGCCGTACCTCCCGCAGGGACGGCCGGGCCACTACCAGCCGGTGCCGAAGGGCTACACCGCGGTGTTCACCGAGAACGTCGCCCGGCACGGCTCCCGGGCCATGACCGACGGCGAGGACGGCGACACGGTGCTCGCGGTGCTCGCCGAGGCCCGGGAGAGCGGCGGCCTGACCGACCTCGGCCGCAGGCTCACCCCGCAGGTCCGGTCGTTGCTGGCCGCCGCCGCCGGGATCGGCTACGGCAACCTGTCCGGCCTCGGCGTCCAGGAGCACCGGCAGACCGCCCTGCGGCTGGAGCAGCGGCTGCCCGGACTCTTCGACACCATCGCCGCCACCGGTGAGCCGATCGTGGTGGAGACCTCCGGAGTGGCCCGCGCGACCGCCAGCGCCGACGCCTTCACCGCGGGCCTGACGGCCGGCCGGCCCGCACTGGCCGACGTGATCGGCGCACCCGTCACCGACAAGGACCTGCTCTACTTCCACAAGCAGCCGCAGAACGCCGACTACCGGACGTACCTGGCGAAGGACCAGGACCTCGCCGCCGTGCTCGCGGCCGTCGACGGCATGCCGCGCACCGCCGGGGCCGCCCGGCACACCGTCGGCCGCCTCTTCCACGCCGACTTCGCCGCCACGCTGACCGCCGACCGGCAGATCGCCTTCGCCCGCTCGCTGTACGCGCTGTACAGCGCCGCGCCGGACCTCGCCGTGGAGGCGCCGGACGTCGACCTGAACCCCTTCCTGGCCGACCGCGACGCCCAGTGGTTCGGATACCTCGACGACGCCGAGGAGTTCTACCAGAAGGGCCCCGCCTTCAGCGGCCGCACCGTCACCCACCGGATGGCGGGCGTCCTGCTCGCCGACCTGTTCGCCCGGGCCGAGGCCCGGGCCGCCGGCACCAGCCGCAACGGTGCGGTGCTGCGCTTCACCCACGCCGAGGAGATCGAGCCGCTCGCCGTCCTGCTCGGCCTGCCCGGCAGCACCGTGCCCGCCGAGGCCGGCGAACCCTACAGCTACCGGAACAACCCCTGGCGGGGTGCCGAGGTCTCGCCGATGGCCGCCAACATCCAGTGGGACCTGTACGCGGGCACCACGGCCGGGGGCGCACCGAGCCACCTCGTCCGGATGTTCTACAACGAGAAGGAGACCGCCTTCCCGGCGCCCTGCACGCCGGTCGCCCCGGGCAGTCACTTCTACGAGCTCGGCGAGCTGGAGCGCTGTTTCGGGCGCGCCTGACGGACGGATCCGCCGCCCCGCCCCGCCCCGCCCCGCTCCAGCCCCGCTCCGTCCCGTCGGGGCGGGCCGTGCGGTCGCTCAGCGGCCCGGGGCGGCCGTCGGCGGCGCGTCCAGCACCCGGAAGGAGATGCCCGCCGCGACCAGCCGGTCGATCAGCGGCCGGCCCATCGCCACCGCCGTGGTCAGCTGCCCCGCCACCGGAGGCAGGTCGTCGTACGCCAGGCAGAGCGCCGACTCGGCGAGCATCTTCGCCGTCTCCTGGTAGCCCGGGTCGCCGCCCGACACCTCGGTGAAGACCGTCCGGCCGCCCTCCGCGCGCGCCACGAACCGGACGGCGAACCAGGACCGCGCCCGCTGCTCCGCGCTCGGCCCCTCGCCCGGGCTGCGCAGCCGACCCAGCGCCCGGCG
>NZ_JBEYFP010000590.1:0-3781 GCF_040634455.1 Kitasatospora sp. NPDC007106 | reverse complement strand
CCCACCTGGAGGCGAACGTCGCGGTCGGCGGGATCACCCTCGACGCCGCGATGCTCGCCACCCTCGACGGCATCCGGTCCCGCTCCAGCAACGTCCCCATCGGCTGACCGGTACCGACGCGGCCCGGGCGCCCCCGCGCGCCCCACCCCTTCCGGGCGGCATGACGAAGCGTCAGGCCGCGCCGGGAAGTCACCCTTCCACCAGGCTCCAAGGACGGATCATGAAAGCCATCGTCTACCGCGACACCGGTGCCCCCGACGTTCTCCGGTTCGTCAACCGCGACCTGCCCGAGCCCGGCCCCGGCGAGGTTCGCATCCGGGTCGCCGTGTCCGGTGTCAACCCGACCGACTGGCAGGCGCGCTCCGGCGTCGGCCACCCCATGCAGTACCCCGAGGTCACCCCGCACCTCGACGGCGCCGGCACGATCGACGCCGTCGGCGAGGGCGTCGACCGGAGCCGGGTCGGTCAGCGGGTCTGGCTGTTCATGGCCGCCGCCGGGCGGCCTACCGGCACCGCCGCCGAGTTCACCGTCGTGCCGGCCGAACAGGCCGTTTTGCTGCCCGACGAAGCCGGCTTCGACGTCGGCGCCGCACTCGGCGTCCCCGCGCTGACCGCGCACCGCGCGCTCACCGTCGCCGAGGACGGGCCGCGTCGGCTGCACCCCGGGGCGCTCGACGGGAAGGTGGTGCTCGCCGCGGGTGGCGCCGGAGCGGTCGGGCACGCGGTGATCCAGCTCGCCCGATGGGCCGGCGCCACCGTGATCGGTACGGTCAGCAGCCTGGAGAAGGCCCGGCTGGCCACCGCCGCCGGAGCCCACCACGTGATCAACTACCGCGAGGGCGACCCGGCCGCCGCGATCCGCACGATCACCCCGGACGGTGTCGACATCATCGCCGAGGTGGCGATCGGCGCGAACCTCGCCCTGGACCTCGCGGTACTGCGGACGCGCGGCACGATCTCGACCTACGCCAACGACGGCGGCAAGCCGGTCGAACTGGACGTACTGCAGAACATGGTGCTCAACGCGCGTTTCCAGTTCCTGATCCTCTACACGGCCGGTCCGGAGGCACGCGCCGCGGCCGCCCAGGACGTCGCCGCCGCAGTGCGCGACGGCGCGCTGCCCGTCGGTGAGGAGCACGGGCTGCCGTTGACCCGCTTCCCCTTGGAGCGCACCGCCGACGCGCACCGGGCGGTCGAGAGCCGCACGGTCGGTAAAGTCCTGGTGGACGTCACGGCCTGACGTCCGGCCACCCACGGCGTCCGCCGCGGCCGCCCTGCTGGGGCGCTCCAGGGATACGGTTCTCCGGCCGCCCGCCGCTGCGCCCGGGGTGGCCGGTTCGCGTGGGCCGGCCGGAGGCGGGGTGGCCCGTGGGGGTGCTGCCCGTGGCCGGGGTGTCCTCGCCGGGATGGTTCCGGGCCCGGAGGAAGGCGATGACGACAGCGACCACGAGGACGGCAAGGGCGAAGCAGCCCAGGGAGCCTCGCCGGTTCCGTCGTTGACGTCATCCACTGGGCCCGGGCGTCGAGTCTGACGTGGATCCGAACGCGGCCGTCAGGGAGGAGAGGGCAAGAGCGCAAACGGGCGGTACCACCCCACAGCCGCATGACCAGCCGGCTGGTGCGCTCGTCCCGGGACGCTTTTGGCCCGTTGCTCCGGTCGCCTGCCGCTGCGTCCGACGCCGGCTCCGGATTTCTGTGAGCCGTCGCGCTTTGAGGATGTACGCGGGGCTGTGGCTTGGCCCGTTGACCGGTCTGCGGGCGCCCGTCGGGCGGGAAGGTCGGCGTCCCTGCGGCTCTCGTGCATCTGGACGAGAGGTTCGGTGCCGGGGAAGACAGCGGCTGGAAGGTGGTTGCGGTGTTCCTGAATCAGGTCGCGACCTGGGCGGCCGGGCTGACGTTCTGGCTGCGGTTACGGCGCCCGGGTGCGCGGGGATCGCGGCCTTTTGCGGTGCTTGCCGAGATGTGAAGCAGGGGGATGGGTGAGGAGTCCGAGCGAGGCGGACCGTTGTGCCTGTGCGTGTGGTGTCCGCGCCTCGCGCGGTCACCTGCGCGGCGGTCCACGGCGTCCCGTGGACGATGCGCGTCCTCGAACCGGTCGACGTCGTGCACGGGAGGATCGCCGGGAAGCGTTCGTTCTGCCGGGACACCGCGTTGCTGCGGGGCTCCTCACCCGGACGGGAGGCGGTGCTCGCTCGGGAAGCTGTGTGGGTCTGACGTGCCCGTTCCGGCGGCGGTGGTCCGGCGCCCGGTTGGCCGTCTGCTGCGCGGTTTGCGGGTGGATCGCTCAGCGCCGGGTGGCGGGGCGCGGTGCGGCCGGCAGGGGCGGGGTGAGGACGGGCTCCAGCAGGTGGGCGAGCTGTTGGCGTTGCTGTGCGTCGAGTCGGCCGGTGGCCGGCGCGAGGGCGTCCCGTGCCTCCTCGTAGAGGCGCTGGGTGAGGTCGCGCCCGGCGTCGGTGATCAGGACGACGACGGCGCGCCTGTCCTCGGGACTGGCGTGGCGGGTCAGCAGCCCTCGTCGTTCGGCACGGTCGATGAGACCGGAGAGGGTCGACTTGTCCAGGCCGAGAAAGGCCGCCAGGTCGCTCATGCGGGGGCGTCGGTCGCGCACGATGCCAAGCACGCGCAGTTGGGTGAGGGACAGGTCGTGCTCGGCGCCGATACGGGTGAGCACGCTCATGACCTGGAAGGCGCTGCGGACCAGGCCGTCGATCAGGGCCTCTTCGGAGTCATCGGGAGCCATGGGAACCACCCTACGTGACATTGTTTGCATTACCAATGATTCTGGTTTTGATTGGTAGTACAAACCAATGTCCAGGGGGTCACCATGCATGCAGCAGTCCTCACGGCGTACGACGCACCACCCGCCTACGGCGAGCACCTTGAACCCGTCGCCCGGGGCGAGCACGAGATGGTCGTGGACGTCCTCGCGGCGCCCCTGCACCACCTGGCCCGGGCCAAGGCGAGCGGCGCCCACTACTCCGCCTCCGGCGTCCTCCCGCTGGTCCCCGGCGTCGACGGCGTCGTCCGGGACCCCGCGGGCCGCCTGCGCTACGCGGTCCTGGACGACACGGACCTCGGAACCTTCGCCGAGCGCACCGTCATCGACGCGCGTCGGAGCGTGGTCCTGCCCGACCACGTGGACCCGGTGCGGATCGCCGCCGCGATGAACCCGGGCATGTCCTCCTGGGTCGCCCTGCGCCGACGCATCACCTTCCAGGAGGGCCAGCGCGTTCTCGTCCTGGGTGCCACCGGCAGCGCCGGACGCATGGCCGTCCAGATCGCCAGGCATTTCGGCGCCGCCCAGGTCATCGCCGCCGGCCGCGACACCGCCCGCCTCGAGGAGTTGCCCGCCCTCGGCGCGGATCGGACGCTCACCTTCGACGAGATCGCCGCCGCAGCCGACGTCGACGTCGTCCTCGACTTCGTGTGGGGCGAACCCGCCGCGGGCTCCATACTCCCGATCCTCACCGCGCGCACCGACCGCTCCGTGCCGCTCACCTGGGTCCAGATCGGCTCCATCGCGGGCGCGTCCGCCGCGGTCCCGTCCGTGGCCCTGCGCTCGGCCCGGTTGCAGATCGTGGGCAGCGGCATCGGATCGCTCTCTCCCCGCGACTTCATCGCCGAACTCCCCGAGCTGGCGGCCGCGGTGACCGAAGGCGCCATCGACGTCCGGGCGCGGGCCGTACCGCTGGACCGGATCGCGCAGGAATGGAACGACACCCGCTCCGGCGAGCGCCTCGTCTTCGTCCCGTAAGTCCCCGCCCCACCCCCTTCCGCCCCC
>NZ_JBEYFP010000589.1:0-3789 GCF_040634455.1 Kitasatospora sp. NPDC007106 | reverse complement strand
CTGCCACTGCTGGGCGCCGGTGCCGTTGCAGGCGTACTGCTGCACGGCGGTGCCGTTGGCGGTCGCGGCGGCCGCGGCGTCCACGCACTTGCCGCTGTGCTGAGCGACGAGGGCGGTGGCGCCGGTGGGCAGGCCGGCGGCCTGCGCGGCCTGGCCCTGGACGAGCATCACCGCGGTGGACGCCGAGGCGATCAGGCCGACGGCGGTGACCAGCGGCAGGGCCCGGCGCCGGGCGTGCGCCCGCCGGTGCACGGGTGGGAGTGGCATGGGGTTCGCTCCTGTTCGGTCGGGTCGCGGCATCAGGCGGGCAGGGTCCACTGCTGGTTGGCGCCGGCGAAGCAGTCCCAGATCTGCAGCCGGGTGCCGTTGGCGGAGCTGGGCCCGGTGGCGTCCAGGCAGCGGCCGGAGGCGGGGTTCACCAGGGTCTTGTCGGCGCGGGCCTGCCACTGCTGGGCGCCGGTGCCGTTGCAGTCGTAGAGCTGCACCTGGGAGCCGTTCGCGGTGCCGGCGGCGGTCACGTCCATGCACTTGCCGAGCGCGCGGACGGTGCCGTCGGTGCCGACCGTCCAGGTCTGCGCGGCCGTGCCGTTGCAGTCGTACAGCTGGACCGCGGTGCCGTTGGCGCTGTTCGCCGCGGCCACGTCCACGCACTTGCCGCCGTAGCCGGTGATCCGGCCGGTGCGGCCGGTGGGCGGCGGGGTGGTGCCGCCGGTCAGTGCGTCGAAGGTCCTGGTGAACTGGTACGCGGACTGCGGGGTGCCGCTGCACGAGTCGGAGAGCGTGCCGTTGGCGGCGCAGGCCTTGTCGCGGCCGATCGCCCAGAAGGCGAGCTGCTGGATGCCGTGCGAGGCGGCGAAGGACTCCAGGGTCGAGGCGTTGCCGGTGGTGAAGACCTCGGCGGTGGTGTCGTTGACCCCGATCATCGGGGTGTTGCCCTCCATCGCCCACAGCTGGTCGGAGGTCTTGCCCGTCCAGATCTGGCCGAGCTGGGTGTGCAGGCCGTTCGCGGCGTTGATCGCGGCCTGCCCCATGTCCATGGCCGGGCCGTAGTCCATGGTCATGATGTTGACCATGTTGACGTCCAGGCCGCGGCTCTTGGCGTTGTTCAGCAGGCTGATCGAGTTGGACTCCAGGCCGGACGGGCTGACCGGCAGCGTGTAGTTGACGGCGAGCCGCTTGCCGGCCGCCGCGTACTGCTGCTGGAGGGCTGCCAGTGCCTGGTTGCGGCGGTCGTTGGCGGCGGTGTCGTTCAGTGCGGAGCCCTCGATGTCGAGGTCGATCCGGGTCAGGTTCAGGGTGTCGACGACCCGCTTGTACTGGGCCTGCAGCGCGGAGACGCTGGTGCAGGCCTGGCCCAGCTCGGTGCCGGCCGCGCCGCCGAACGAGGCGATCACGTCGCCGCCGGCCGAGCGGAGGCCGTTGATCGCGCTCTGCCAGGAGGCGTCGGCTATGTCGGTGTTGCCGTTGAAGGTGGCGGTGCAGCTCCCGTTGCTGATCACGAAGGCGAGCGTGAAGTACTTGAGGCCGGTGGCGTTGCGCACATCGGTCATCACCGAGGGCGAGTTCCAGGTCTCCAGGTAGGGGGCGGCGAAGTGGGCCGGGAAGCCCGGGCCGGGGTTGGCCGCGGCGGCGGCCGGCGAACCGCCGGCGATCAGCAGGGCGGCGGCCGTCGCGGGCAGCGCGACCGCGGTCGCCACGGTACGGGCAAGGGTGCGGATCAAGGCTGTCTCCTCCTGCCCGGGCACGGTGCACCGGGCGTGGTGGGGGGTGAGGATCAGGGACCTTTGCGTTCACGAAGTGAACATGGTGCAGCCGTCGGCGACCCGTGCGGCAGGATCGACCGGCCGCCGGGCCGCAGGCTGCGGTGGTGCACACGGATCTCCTTGCGATCCGTCAAAGTCCTTCCACAGCATCCGCCTGGCGACATGTCACCAGTTCGTCCCGGGTGCGGCGGACGGCACAGGGGTCCCGACGAATTGGTCTGGACCCTTTTTCAGAACGTGAAGTTAGGCCCGTTGAACCAGCCGCGTCAACCCCCGTGCGTACAGGACCCGAAGGCAGAACCTCCGGTCACCCTCCGTGTCCCGGGGCGCCGACACCCGGGGACCGGTGGAGTATGAGGGAGGGAGGAGACCACCGGACGGGGTGAGACGAGATGGAAGACCGCCGCTTCCCTTTCCTCGACGGCGTCGCCGGAGCGCTCGTCGACGGCAGCGGCACGATCGTCGGCTGCACCAGCGCCGCCGAGGATCTCCTCGCCCTGCCCGCCCGCGCCCTGGTCGGCCGCGCCCTGCGCGACCTGCTCGCCGACCCGGACGCCTGGCGCGGCCCCGAGGAGTCCGGCCCCGGCGGCTGGGACGGCCGGGTCACCGTCCGCACCGGCGACGGCCGCCCGCTCAACCTGTACGTCCGCGTCCTCACCCTGCACGGCGACAACCCCAACGACCCCACCGCCACCCGGCAGGTCGTCCTCGGCGCCAAGTCCTCCACCGTCGCCCGATGGCGCCAGGACCAGGCCTTCACCCGCGAACTCTTCCTCCAGGACCGCTTCGGCCTCGCCGTCTTCGACACCGACCTGCAGATCGTCCGCACCAACACCCACCTGCTGCCCTACTCCGGCGTGCCGCCGACCCTCAGCGGCCTCAAGCTCTCCGACTTCCTGCAGCCCGCGGACGCCCTCGTCCTGGAGGCGCACCTGCGCGAGGTCCTGGAGACCGGCCGCCCGCTGGTCCAGGCCGAGGGGCTCGCCCGCACCGTCGTCGACCCGCGCAGCGGCCGGATGATGGCCATCTCCGCCTTCCGGCTGCAGGACTCCGACGGCGGCGTCATCGGCCTCACCGTGCTCTTCACCGACATCACCGAACAGCACCGCTCCCGGCAGCGCCTCGCCCTGCTGCACCGGGTGACCGCCGCAGCCGGCGGCTCGCTCTCCGTGACCGGCACCGCCGAGGGCCTCGCCAGGGCGATCGTCCCCGACTTCGCCGACGTCGCCGTGGTCGACATCGCCGCCGCCGTCTTCACCGGCGACGAACCCGTCCCCGACCCCACCGGACGCCTGGTGCTGCGCCGCACCGCCGTCGCCGGGCCGTCCGAGTCCGCGCCCGCCACCGGCGACACCGTGCACGTGAAGGCCGACGGCACCGCGGACCGCACGACCGCCGCCGAACCCGCCCACGACTGGGAGATCACCGCCCCGCTGGCCGCCCGCGGCATCCTGCTCGGCCAGGTCGCCGTCCGCCGCGACCGCTGGAAGGACCGCTACGAGGACGGCGACCGGCTGCTGCTCGCCGAGATCGCCGCCCGCGCCGCCCTGGCCGTCGACAACGCCCGCCGCTACACCCGCGAGCACCGCGCCGCGGTCGGGCTCCAGCGCAGCCTGCTGCCGCCCGCCGTCCGCACCGTCGCCGCCGTCTCCACCGCCAGCGTCTACCTGCCCACCGACAGCGCCGGCGGCGTCGGCGGCGACTGGTTCGACGTCATCCCGCTCTCCTCCGCCCGGGTCGCGCTGGTCGTCGGCGACGTCGCCGGGCACGGACTGCAGGCCACCGCCACCATGGGCCGGCTGCGCACCGCCGTCCGCACCCTCGCCGACCTCGACCTCGAACCCGACGAACTGCTCGTCCACCTCGACGACCTGGTCTCCCAGCTGCTCTTCGAGGGCGACTTCACCGGCGAGGCCGAGGAGGGCGACACCGCCGAACCGGTGGACACCGCCCCCGCCGGGCGACGGCACCGCCCCGACCCCGGCTCCGTCGGCGCAACCTGCCTGTACGCCGTCTACTACCCGGT
>NZ_JBEYFP010000588.1:0-3792 GCF_040634455.1 Kitasatospora sp. NPDC007106 | reverse complement strand
CGGGCCGGGGCGGGGCCGCCGCGGTCGCCGTCAAGCCGGAAGCGGGCGGTGTCCCGGACGCGCTGCGGGAGGCCGCGGCGGAGGCCGGGGTGGCGCTGCTGTCGGTGCGCCCGGAGACCCGCTGGGAGCACCTCGACGGGCTGGCCCGGATGCTGATCGCCGGCCCCGACACCCCGGAGGCTGCCGAGCCGAACGCCGGCGACCTGTTCTCGCTCGCGCAGACGGTCGCGGTGCTCACCCACGGCGTGGTCTCCATCGAGGACACCTCCAGCCGGGTGCTCGCCTACTCCCGCTCCTCCGACTCGGACGAGCTGGACGACCTGCGCCGGCTGTCCATCCTCGGCTGGCAGGGCCCGGAGCCGTACCTGTCCAAGCTGCGCGAGTGGGGCGTCTTCCAGCACCTGCGCGGCTCCGACGCGGTGATCGAGATCGACGCCCACCCGGACCTCGGGATCCGCCGCCGGCTCGCGATCGGCATCCGGGCCGGCGCGCAGCCGCTGGGCACCATCTGGGTCCAGGAGGGCGCCCAGCCGCTCGCCGAGCAGTCCGAGCAGGCGCTGGTCGGTGCCGCCCGGGTCGCGGCCGGGCAGCTGGTGCGGCGGCGGCGCGAGCTGTCCGCGGACGTCCGGCTGACCCGCACCCTGCTGACCGGCCTGCTGGAGGGCTCCACCGGGCCGCAGTCGCTGGCCACCCACCTCGGCCTGGGCCTGCGCCGCCCGGCGACCGTCCTGGCGTACGCCGCCGACTCCCCCACCGGGGGCGCCGACCCCGAACTCACCCGCGCCGAGGTGACCGGCCTGATCTCGGTGCACGCCGCGGCCCGGCACCGCGGGGCGCTGCTCGCCCCGATCGAGTCCCGGGTGTACGTGCTGCTGCCCGAACTGCCGCCCGCGCTGCCCGCCGCCACCCTGCGCGGCTGGGCGCAGGAGGTGGTCGACGCGGCCCACGAGCACCTCGGGGTGCGGCTGCGGGCCGCGATCGGCACCACGGCGGACGGCCTGGCCAAGGTGACCGAGTCCCGGGCGCAGGCCGACCGGATCCTGGACGCGATGGTCCGCGGCGGGGTCGCCCGCCAGGTCGCGGCGCTCTCCGACGTCCAGGCGGAGGTACTGGTCAGCGAGGTGCTGGCGCTGCTGCAGGAGCACACCCGGCTGCGCGACCCGCGGCTGACCGAACTGGCCGAGTACGACCGGAAGCACGGCACCCGGCTCGCCGAGTCGGTGCTCGCCTGGCTGGACGCGCTCGGCGAGGTCCGGGTCGCCGCGGACGCCCTGCACATCCACCCCAACACCCTGCGCTACCGGGTCCGCCGGGCCGAGCAGATCACCGGGCTCGACCTCGCCCAGCCGCAGCAGCGGCTGCTGGCGATGCTGCAACTGCGGCTGCCCGCCGAGGACGCCTGACGGCGTCGACGACGGGCAGCGCACCGGTCCCGTCCCGGCCCGCGGGCCGGGACGGTCAGTGGTGGCGGCGCAGGCGGTGCCACGGGCCGGTGACGGCGAGCATGATGCCCGGCTCCTGGATGTTGGCGAACAGCGTCCCGCCGTCGGCCGAGAAGGTGACGCCGGTGAACTCGCTGTACTCCGGCTCCTCCGCGGTGCCGAGGTTGAACTCGTTGCGGGCGATCGGGAAGGTCCGGCCCTCGTCCGTGGTGCCGAACAGGTGCTGCTGGCCCTCGCCGTCCTCGGCGATCACCAGGCCGCCGTGCGGGGAGACGGTGATGTTGTCCGGGCCGTCGAAGTTGCCGTTGTCCGCCCAGACGTCCTTGTTGACGCCGAGCAGCACCTTCAGGGTGACGGTGCGACGGGCCGGGTTGTAGAACCACACCTGGCCGTCGTGCTGGACGGGGCTCTCCTCGCGGGCGTAGCTCGCCACGAAGTAGGTGCCGCCGTCACCCCACCACATGCCCTCCAGCTTGCGGGAGCGGGTGATCTCGCCGTCCTTGAACTGCTTGCGGACGGAGACCGTCTTCGCGTCGCGGTCCGGCACCTTCACCCAGTCCACGCCGTAGGTGGTGCCGATCGCCGTCGCCCGGGACAGGTCGTCGACCAGCTTGCCGTGCGAGTCGAAGCACTTGAAGGCCTCCAGCACGCCGGCGTCGTCGGCCAGCGTCCGCAGCCTGCCCCGGCCGTGGTGGAAGCCGGCCGGCGGGGTCCAGCGGTAGAGCAGGCCGTTCGGGCCGGACGCGTCCTCGGTCAGGTAGACGTGGCCGCGCTTCGGGTCGACCACCGCCGCCTCGTGCGGGTAGCGGCCGAAGGCCTTCACCGGCTTCGGGTCGCGGTTGGCGTCCTGGTCGTACGGGTCCACCTCGAAGATGTAGCCGTGGTCCTTGGTCATGCCGTTCTGGCCGGCCCGGTCCTCGGTCTCCTCGCCGGACAGCCAGGTGCCCCACGGGGTGGCGCCGCCCGCGCAGTTGGTGGAGGTGCCGGCGATGCCGACCCACTCGCGGACCTGCCTGCCGCGCTCGGCGACCTCGACGACGGTGCAGCCGCCGGCCGCGGCAGGGTCGTAGACGTGGCCCTCCAGCAGCGGCACCGGGTGCGGCCAGCTGCTGCGCTTGCCCTTCAGCTCGTGGTTGTTGACGAGCAGGGTGGCGCCGTGCCGGCCCGGGAAGGCCGCGGTGCCGTCGTGGTTGCTGGGCGTCGACTCGCCGGTGACCAGCGTGGTCTTCCCGGTGTACGTGATGATCCGGTACGTGAAGCCCTTGGGCAGGGCCAGGATGCCGTCCGGGTCGGACACCAGCGGGCCGTAGCCGAGCGCGGTGTGCGCGCCCTCGCCGGCCGCCGGGGCGTCGCCGCCGAGCGGGGCCGCGATCGCCCCCGGGGCGGTGGCCAGCACCTCGGCGCTGCCGGCGATGAGGACACCGGCACCGAGCACGGTCGAGCGGTTCACGAAGTCCCGGCGGGACAGCGACATGTCGGTCACTCCTGAGGGTGGGCGTACGGGAAGGACGCGCAGCAGACTCTTCGCGGCGGGTGAACCCGGTGTGAACCGGGGGCTGCGGCGCGGTGGTGTTTTGCCGTCCTCATGCGAACCCATGACCTGCTCTTCACCAAGGACCGCAAAGACCGCTCCAGCCGCACCGGGACCTGCGACGCGCGGCCGCACCGGGGCTCTCGCGCGAGCCGCACCAGGGGCGCTGTGGGCACCTTGCGGCCGAAGGCCCCGGTCGGCAACGCCTCAGTCGCGGCGCAGGGTCCGCCAGTCCTCCCAGGCAGCCAGCCACGCCTCCTCGGCGCCGTCCGCCCCGCCCGGCGTGCCGCCCGCCCACAGCCGGGCCCAGGCCAGCTGCGCCGCCAGGCTCGGCACCTCGCTGGCGAAGACGGTGTACCGGACGGACTCCGCGACGGCCGCCTCGCCCTCCGCCGTCCCCACCAGCCAGTCCGTCCGCTGCGCCAGCCAGGTCAACTGGTTGACCAGGGCGGACACCGCCTCCACCGCCTCCCGACGGGACTCCGAGGCCAGCCGCATCTGCTGGCGCACCGCCGACTCCCAGCACTCCGCCCCGGCCTCGCCGCGCAGCCGCCGCGGGATCCGGCCGGTCCGCCGGGCGCACAGCTGCGCCTCCATCGCGATGGCCTCCTGTATGCCGTGTTCGACCACCGCCCGGTGCGCCTCCAGCCCGGCGGCCGGCGGCAGCTCCCGTTCCTCCACCGGTACGGCACGCCGCCACTGACGCGCCGCCAGCTCACGGGCCTGCGCGGTGCCGCCGCTCACGAAGGGAGCGGCGTCGCCGACCCGGCGCAGCTCGACACCGCCCGGCGGCAGCCCCCGCGCGGTGACGGTCACGGC
>NZ_JBEYFP010000587.1:0-3817 GCF_040634455.1 Kitasatospora sp. NPDC007106 | reverse complement strand
CCGGTCGACGAACGGTGGATCGCGACCGGCCCGACCGACCCCGCAACGGTCGGCCGGGCCGTGCGGCGCCTGCTGACCGACGGGCCGGACGGGCGGGCCGAGCCGGTCACCGCACTCTTCACCGCGAACAACCGGGTCACCCTCGCCGCCCTCCAGGCCCTCGCCGGGCTGCCCGCCCGGCCCGCCGTGGTCGGCTTCGACGACCTCGAACTCGCCGCCCTGCTCAGCCCCGGCCTCACCGTGGTCGCGCAGAACCCGGAGACGCTCGGCCGGACGGCCGCCCGCCTGCTCTTCGACCGGCTCGGCCGGGACACCACCCCACCGCGACGCGTCGAACTGCCCACCCGACTGATCGTCCGCGGCTCGGGCGAGCTCCCGCCCGCCTGACCGGGGGACCACCGGAAGGACCACGACCCCGACCGGACCGGCCCGGCGGCCGGGTACCCGCGGACAATCCGGTGGCCCGTGGGCGGCCCGGCCTGCTTGGATGCGGGCCATGAACACCGATCTGCCCACCGGTTACGAGCTGTCCACCGACCCCGAGCGCCTGGACCGGGCGCTGGTCCACCGATGGCTGTCGGAGGACGCCTACTGGGCGCTCGGCCGTCCGCGGGAGAAGCAGGAACGGGCGATCGACGGCTCGCTCAACTTCGGTGTGTACGAGAGTGCTTCGGGCGCCCAGGTGGGCTACGCCCGGGTGGTGACGGACGGCGCCACCTTCGGCTGGCTCTGCGACGTCTACGTCGCCCCGGACGCGCGCGGCCGGGGCCTCGGCACCGCCCTGACCGCCGCCGTCCGCGACCACGTGGCCCCGTTCGGGCTGCGCCGCATCATGCTGGCCACCGCCGACGCCCACGAGGTGTACGCCAAGGTGGGTTTCGCGCCCCTCGACGACCCCGGCAAGTGGATGGCCCTCGGCGCGCAGTGAGCCCGCCGGCCCACCGCCAGAGGTCCGGGAGCTCGGCAGCTCAGCTGCCGTCGGCGTCCTCGGCGGCCAGCCGGTCCAGTTCGCCGGCGATGGCGGCGCGGAGCGGGTCGTGCTGCGGGCCGAGGGCGGCGTCCGCACCCGTCCAGCTCTCCTCGGGGTGGAGCCAGACCGGCATCCGGACGAGGTCGGCCGGCTCCCACTCGTACCGCGGCCAGACGTGGGCGTGCAGGTAGCCGTCGGTGTTGCCGAGGATCTCCAGGTTCACCCGGCGGAAGGCGGGGTCGAGGCGGCGGCAGGCCAGTTCGACGGCCTCGCCGAGCCGCTCCATGTCGGAGAGGAAGGCGATCCGCCGCCCGCGCGGCAGCTCCGACAGCCGCTGCACGCCCGGCTCGTCCGTCAGGAGCAGCGAGTACCCCGGCAGGAACTGCACGTCCCCGATCACCGCGAAGCCCGCCCCGAGGCGCCGCAGCACCGAGGGGTTCTCGCCGCGCAGGGCGCTGCCGATCCGGTCCGAACGCCAGTCCTCAGTCATCCCCCGACCCTATCTCGCCGTGATCACCGGGCGGCGGCCGGTACCGCTCAGGCCTGACGGGTCGGCAGCACCACCAGGTGGCGGAGGTTCACGTGCCGCGGGCGGCTGACGGTGAATCCGATCACGTCGGCGATCTCCTCGGCGGAGAGCGGCCCGATCGCGTCGAACATCGCGCCGAGCTGGCCGTCGAGACCCAGCGAGGGGTTGTCGATGTGCGCGCCGAGCTCGGTGTCGGTCAGGCCGGGCTCCACGGTGGAGACCCGGACGTCGCGCGGGCCGAACTCGCTGCGCAGCGAGGTCGCCAGGTGGGTGAGCGCCGCCTTGGTGGCGCTGTAGACGGCGTAGTTGGGGAAGGAGACGTGGGAGGCGATCGAGGAGACGGCCACCAGGTCCGCGGTGCGGCCCCCGGCGGCGGTGGCCACCAGGTCGCCGGTGAAGGCGCGGACCACCCGCAGCACACCGGTGACATTGGTGTCGATCATCCGGGTCCACTCGTCGATCCGGCCGTCGTCCACCGGATTGGGCAGCATCACGCCGGCGGCGGCGACCAGCAGGTCGACCCGGCCGAGTTCGGCCGCGACCCGCTCGGCGGCCCCGTCCACCGACCGCTGGTCGGTGACGTCGGCCGGCACGGCGAGCGCCCGGCCGCCGGCGGCCCCGATCTCCGCGGCCAGCTCCTTCAGCCGGTCCTCGCGGCGGGAGAGCAGCGCCACCGCGGCGCCGTTCGCGGCGAGCAGCTTCGCGGTGGCGGCGCCCATGCCGCTCGCGGCACCGGTGACGACGGCGACACGGCCGGAGAGGGAGGAGTAGGACATGGTGGGCTCCTGGGAGGGGATCAGCGGCGGTCGTCCCGCCGTCGTTTCCTTGACGTCCCCGAGCCTGCCGCTCCCGGCCGTGCCCACCCAGGGCCGTGGTTTTCCTGGGTCTGCCAGGACCACCCTCGACGGCCCCGGAAGATCCGTAGGGTCGGGGCATGAGCAACAGTGATCGCGACGGACTCGGCGCCTTCCTCCGCGCCCGCCGCGCCATGGTCCGACCGGAGTCGCTCGGCCTCCCGGAGTACGGACGGCGCCGGCGGGTGCCCGGGCTGCGCCGCGAGGAGGTGGCGCAGCTGGCCGGGGTCAGCGTGGACTACTACGTGCGGCTGGAGCAGGGCCGCGGCGGCGGCACCTCCACCGAGGTGCTGGACGCGGTGGCCCGGGTGCTGCAGTTGGACGCCACCGAGCGGGCCCATCTGCACCGGCTGGCCCGGCCGCCCCGGGAGGACGCCGTCGCGGCGGCCCCGGCGGAGGTCCGCGACGGGGTGCGGCTCGTCCTCGACATGCTGGCCGGCCCGGCCTTCGTGCTCGGCCGGTGCATGGACGTGCTGGCGTGGAACGCCCCGGCGGAGGCGCTGCTCGGGCTGTCGGACCTCCCGGAGGGCGAGCGCAACATGGCCCGGCACGCCTTCCTCGACCCGCGGGCCCGCGCCTTCTACCCGGCCTGGGAGCAGGTCGCCGCGGAGACCGTCGCCCACCTGCGGCTGGACGCGGCCCGCCACCCCGCCGACCGGCGGGCGGCCGCGTTCGTCGGCGAGTTGTCGGCACGCAGCCCGGAGTTCCGGCGGCTCTGGGACGGACACGCGGTGGCCGAGAAGACCCACGGGCGGAAACTGCTGCGGCACCCGACGGCCGGTCTGCTGGACCTCGGCTACGAGACGCTGGCCCTGCCGGGCGACCCCGCCCTGCTGCTGGTCGTCTACACGGCCGAGCCGGGCTCGCCGGAGGCCGAACGGCTCGCCGCCCTCTCGGCCGCCGTCCCGGTCTGACCCGCCCGGACCGACACGGCCCGGTACAGCAGGCCCCGCACAGCACAGCGCGCCCCGCCGTGCTCGGGGGTTCACGGCGGGACGCTCGACCTTCAGCATGGCCCCGTCCGCGCCCCGCGGCCACCGAGCACCGCCGAACAGGCGTCACCGTGATCGTGGCCGACCCCGGGGCCGCGGCCTCACCGCCGGTCCGGCTCCGGCGGGAGCGTCGCCGTGCCCGGCGCGGCACCGGGCCAGACCAGCAGGACGGGGCAGGGCGCGTGGTCCACCACGAACCGGGCGGCCGGTCCGAGGCTGCGCGGCCCGAGGCCGGTGCGGTCGCCGTCCCGGGCCAGCACCAGCAGGTCCGCGCCCTCCGCGGCGGCCACCACCTCCCGCTCGGTCCGCCCGGCCCGTTCGACCCGGCGGCAGGGACGCCCCAGGTGCTCCGCCGCGGCGTCCAGCAGCCCGTGTCCGGCCGCGTCCGCGAGCTCCTCCATCCGGCTGCCGGGGTCGCTGCCCCAGCCGTCGGCGTGGTCCCCGCGCGGGTGCCGACGGCCCATCAGCCCGG
>NZ_JBEYFP010000586.1:0-3819 GCF_040634455.1 Kitasatospora sp. NPDC007106 | reverse complement strand
CCGGCTGCTCGCCGCCGCGGCGCTCGCCGCCTTCCCCGCACAGGCGGCGCCCGACCCCGCACCGGCCGACGAGACGGACGCCACCCCCGCGACGGTGCGGCGGGCGACCGCGTTCATCGCGTCGCACGCCGACCGGGACGTCACCCTCGCCGAGATCGCCGACGCCGCCTGCGTCACCCCCAGGGCGCTGCAGTACGCCTTCCGCCGCCACCTCGGCACCACCCCGCTCGCCCATCTGCGCACGGTGCGCCTGGACGCCGCACACCGGGAGCTACTGGCCGCCGATCCCGCCACCGCGACGGTCACCGGGATCGCGATGCGCTGGGGCTTCGCCCACGTGGGCCGGTTCGCCGCCCACTACCGGGAGGCGTACGGCACCACGCCCAGCACCACCCTCGGCCTGCGCACCTGAGCAGCCGCGTCCGAGCGGCGTCCGGCCCGGTTCCCGCCGATCCGCTTTCCCCGTCCCGGGTCGCTCGGCCCGGTTCGGGGGAGAATCGGGGGTATGGCGGAGGTCCTCCGGGTTCCCGTGCTGCTCTTCGACGGGGACTGCGCGATGTGTACCGACTGGGTGGCGTGGGCGGAACGCCACCCGGGAGCGGTCCGGTCGTCCGGTGAGTGGGAGGCGGTCGCCTGCCAGTTCGTCGACCTCCCCGCGCTGGACGCCTGTGCGGGCGGGCGCGGACTGGTGACGGCGGAAGGGCGCGCCGCGGCCTCGCCCGAACCGGTGAGGCCGGGCCGTCGGCGATCGGGCGTGTCGGGGGAGCGCCCGGCGGGCGCGGGGGAGACCCGCGACGGTCCGGCCGGGCGGAGGGAACGGGATGCGTCGCCGCGGAGCCACCCACCCAGGTGGGGGCGCCGACGGCCGCGGGGGCGGCCGGCGGTCGCGCGGCACTGCGCCGGGGAGGCGGGCTCCGCCGGGGAAACGGGCCGGGCCGGGCGGCCCGGCGCGGGGTTCGTCCGCCGGGCGGTCAGCGCCGGCGGGAACGCTGCGCGGGGATCCGCGCGGGGCCGTCGGAGGGCGCGCCGGCGTGCGAGAACGGCTGGGTGCGCCAGTCCAGTTCGGCGGGGAGCGTGAGCAGCGCGGCCAGACCGCCACCGCCGTCCTCGGCCGGCTCCTCGCACTCGGCGAGCTCGTCGGTCGGCGCGCCGGTGCCCGGGCAGAGCGCCGCGGAGAAGGGGTGCCACGCGGTCGGCAGCACGGCGTGCTGCGGGAGCCGCTCCTCGTCGCCGATCAGGGCGATCGGCCGGTCGCAGGCCGGGCAGTGCACGCGGACGATCTCCCACGTGTCGGCCTCGCCCGGGTCCACCCCCAGGGCGTACTCGAACTCGGTGCGTTCCTCGTCCTCGCTGCGCGGACGCTGGTCAGTAGCAGGCATGTGATCCCCCTCGGATCGCGCCGGGCCTTCGTCGGCCCCGGCCACCAGCAGCATTTCCCTCGGACGGGGGGTCATAACCCTGCGGAGCGGCGCACGGTGATGCACGGGCTGTGGCCTTCGCCACATTCCCGCGGCATGTGCCGCCGCACCCGCGCCCCGTGCGCCCCCCGGCCGCCGCGGCGCACCCGCCGGGACGGTGCGCCGACGCGGTGGCGACGCGGCCGTGCACCATCGAGTAGGTTTGCGCGTTGTGGAGGATCTCGACCAGCGCATCGTCCAGCTGCTCCTGCAGGACGGCAGGATGAGCTACACGGACCTGGGCAAGGCCACCGGCCTGTCCACCTCGGCGGTGCACCAGCGGGTGCGCCGCCTCGAACAGCGCGGGGTGATCCGCGGGTACACCGCGATCGTCGACCCGGAGGCCGTCGACCTGGCGCTGACCGCCTTCATCTCGGTCAAGCCCTTCGACCCGAGCGCCCCCGACGACACCCCGGAGCGGCTCGTCGGCCTGCCCGAGATCGAGGCGTGCCACAGCGTCGCCGGCGACGAGAACTACATCCTCAAGGTCCGCGTCGGCGCCCCCGGCGACCTGGAGGACCTGCTCGCCCGGATCCGCTCCGCCGCCGGCGTCTCCACCCGCACCACCGTCGTCCTCTCCACCCCGTACGAGGCGCGCCCCCCGAAGCTCTGACCCGGCCACCGACCGGGAACCCCCGGAGCCCCGGCCCGGCGGCCCCGGGGTGCAGACTGGGCCCATGACCGAACGCACCAACCGCACCGTGCTGCTGCGCGGCGGCAACGTCTACAGCCCCGCCGACCCCTTCGCGACCGCCATGCTGGTCGAGGGCGAACACATCGCCTGGGTCGGCAGCGACGGAGCGGCCGAGGCGTACGCCGACACCGCCGACGAGGTGGTGGACCTCCACGGTGCCCTGGTCACCCCGGCCTTCGTCGACGCCCACGTGCACGCCACCTCCACCGGCCTCGCCCTGACCGGCCTCGACCTCACCGGCTGCCCCACCCTCGCCGAGGCCCTCGACCGGATCGCGGCCGCCGCCCCCACCACCGACGGCGTCCTCATCGGCCACGGCTGGGACGAGAGCGGCTGGCCCGAGGGCCGTCCGCCGACGCTCGCCGAACTCGACGCCGCCACCGCCGGCGCCCCCGCCTACCTGTCGCGCACCGACGTGCACTCGGCACTCGCCACCACCGCCCTGCGCGCCCTCGCCCCCGGCCTCGCCGACCTCCCCGGCCACGACCCCGAGGGCCCGCTCAGCCGCGACGCCCACCACGCCGTCCGCCGCACCGCCCTCGCCCACCTGACCCCCGCTCAGCGCCGCACCGCCCAGCAGGCCGCCCTCGCCCGCGCCGCCGCCCTCGGCATCGGCGCCCTCCACGAGTGCGCGGGACCCGACATCTCCTCCGAGGACGACCTCGCCGAACTCCTCGCCCTCGCCGCCGAGGGCGACGGGCCCGAGGTCTTCGGCTACTGGGGCGAACTCGGCGGCATCGACACCGCCCGCCGCCTCGGCGCCGTCGGCGCCGGCGGCGACCTCTTCGTCGACGGCGCGCTCGGCTCCCGCACCGCCTGCCTGCACGCCCCCTACCGCGACGCCGGCACCGCCGACGCCCCCGTCCACGGCACCGCCTACCTGACGGCCGAACAGATCGCCGACCACGTCGCCGCCTGCACCGAAGCCGGACTGCAGGCCGGCTTCCACGCCATCGGCGACGCCGCGGTCGACGCCGTCGTGACCGGCGTCCGCGCCGCCGCCGACCGGGTCGGACTCGACCGGGTCCGCGCCCGGCGGCACCGCGTCGAACACGCCGAGCACCTCGACGACAAGTCCGTCGCCGCCTTCGCCGAACTCGGCCTCACCGCCTCCGTCCAGCCCGCCTTCGACGCCGCCTGGGGCGGACCCGACGGCATGTACGTCCAGCGGCTGGGCGCGGAGCGGGCCGCCGCCCTCAACCCCTTCGCCGCGATGCTGCGGGCCGGCGTGCCGCTCGCCTTCGGCTCCGACGCCCCCGTCACCCCGCTCGACCCGTGGGGCACCGTCCGCGCCGCCGCCTTCCACCGCACCCCGGAGCACCGGATCTCCGTCCGCGCCGCCTTCACCGCCCACACCCGCGGCGGCTGGCGGGCCCTCGGCCGGGACGCCGACGGGGTGCTGGTGCCCGGCGCGGTCGCCAGCTACGCCGTCTGGGAGGTCGACGACCTGGTCGTCCAGGCCCCCGACTCCCGCGTCGCAGGCTGGTCCACCGACCCCCGCTCCGGCACCCCCGGCCTCCCCGACCTCACCCCCGGCCACCCCCTCCCCACCTGCCTCCGCACCGTCGTCCGCGGCCGCACCGTCCACCAGGCCTGAGACACGGGGGCAGCGACCCCAGGGGCGCGGGGAACTGCGCAATCCGGATCTGGCTCACGCACACAAACGGA
>NZ_JBEYFP010000585.1:0-3820 GCF_040634455.1 Kitasatospora sp. NPDC007106 | reverse complement strand
GGGCACCTTTCAGCCTTCGGCCGGGAGGTGCCCCCACGCGCCCCTGTCTTCGCAGAGCCTGATCCGTGCGGTCACCCGCTTCCGGGTTGCGCGGTTCCCCGCGCCCCTATGGGTTGGCCCGTCTCCGTGGGCGTGGGTCTGCGGCTGAGGGGGCTGGGCCACCACATGTGGCGGTCGAGGTCCATGGTGAGGGCGGTGACGAGGACGGAGCGGACGACGAGGGTGTCCAGCAGGACGCCGAGGGCGACCGCGAAGCCGATCTCGGCGAAGCCCACGATGGGCAGGGTGCCGAGGACGCCGAAGGTGGCGGCGAGGATCAGGCCGGCCGAGGTGATGACGCCGCCGGTGGCGGCCAGGCCGGCGACCGCGCCGGCTCTGGTGCCGCGGTGCAGCGACTCCTCGCGGACGCGGGTCATCAGGAAGATGTTGTAGTCGATGCCCAGTGCCACCAGGAAGACGAAGACGAACAGCGGGAAGGCGTTGTCCTCGCCCTCGAAGTGGAAGCCGTGCGTGAAGACGAAGGCGCTGATGCCGAGCGCGGCGGTGTAGGAGAGCACCACCGTGCCGATCAGCACCAGCGGGGCGACCACGGCCCGCAGCAGGATCGCCAGCACGGCCAGCACCACGACCAGCACCAGCGGGATGATCACCCGGTTGTCATTGCCGGCGGCGCGCCCGGCGTCGAGGACGACCGCGGTGTTGCCGCCGACCTGGGCGTCGGCCTCCGGCAGGGCGTGGACGTTGGCCCGGACCCGGTCGACGGTGTCCTTGGCCGCCTGGCTGTCCGGCGGGTCGGTGAGGGTGGCCTGGAAGAGCGCCTGGCCGTTCTTGGCGAGCACGGGGGTGGCGCCGGCGATGCCCTCGGTGGAGGTGGTGACGGTCCGGACGCGTTCCCCGGAGGCGGCGGTGCTCACGATGGTGAGCGGTGCTCCGGTGCCGCCGGGGAAGTGCTCGGCGAGGACCTGCTGGCCGACCACGGAGTCCGGCTTGCCGGTGAAGGTGCCGGCGGTGGAGAGCCCGGTGGCGTTCAGCGCGATCAGGCCGAGGCTGCAGACGGCGAGCGCCAGGGCGGTGCCCGTCCAGACCTTGCGGGGGCGGCGGCCGATCCAGGCGCCGATGTGCGCCCAGCGGCCGGTCTTGGTGGGCTCGGGGGTGCCGTACGCGGGGCGGACCGGCCAGAACACCCAGCGGCCGACGATCACCAGGGCGGCGGGCAGCAGGGTGAGCATGGCGCCGAGCGCGACGAGCACGCCGATCGCGCAGACCGGGCCGAGGCCTCTGGTGGAGTTCATCTCGGCGACCAGCAGGCAGAGCATCGAGGCGACCACGGTGACCGAGCTGGCCAGGATGGCCGGGCCGGCCCGGTGCAGGGCGAACGCCATCGCCTCGTGGCGGTCCTCGTGGCGGCGCAGTTCCTCCCGGTAACGGGCGGTGAGCAGCAGGGCGTAGTCGGTGCCCGCGCCGAGCACGAGGACGATCAGGATGCCGGCGCTCTGCGCGTTGACGGTGAGGCCGGCGTGCGCGGCCAGCACGTAGATGACGGCCTCGGCGACGATCAGGGCGGCGCCGGCGGACAGGAGCGGCAGCAGCCAGAGCACCGGGCTGCGGTAGGTGAGCAGCAGCAGCACGATCACCACGGTGATGGTGGCGAAGAGCAGGGTGCTGTCGATGCCGGCGAAGGCCTCGGCCTGGTCGGCGCCGACGCCGGCCGGGCCGGTGACGTGCGTGGTCATGCCGTCGCTGTTCTCGGCGGCGGTGGCGCGCAGGCTGTCGACGGCGGGTTGCAGGTCCTTCCAGCCGCCGGTGCCGATGTCCACGGGCACCACGGTCTGCATGGCCTTGCCGTCGGCGGAGACCTGCGGTCCGACCACCGGTCCGCGGACGTGCGGGGCGTCGGCGAAGGCCGCGGCGTCCCTGACCGCCTCGGCCTTGTTGGCCGGGGTGATGCCGTTGTCGTTCTGGTAGACGACCACGGCCTGGGCGATGTCGACGGGGAAGAAGGCGCGCTGCTCGTTCAGCACCTGGGTGGACTCGGCGTTGCCGGGCAGCCAGCTGCTGGCCTCGTTGTCCTCGGCGTCGGTGAGCTTGCCGGCCAGCGGCACGGCGACGATCAGCAGCACCAGCCAGAACGCCAGCACCACCCACTTGGCGCGCCGGCCGCACGGCAGTGCGGCAAGCCTTGCGGACGGGCTCATCGGGTACCCCCTTGCGGGCCCTCGGCTGCTCCCTCGGCCGCTCCGGTGCCCCCGTCCGGCGGGGCGCACGGCCTCTCCCAGCATGCCACCGGAGGGCGGTCGGTGACGGATCGGGCGGCCGGCACCGGCCCGCCCGTGCGCCGCCGGCGAGGTCTATCGTGTGGCTCATGAGCTCACACTTCGACGTCGTGGTCCTGGGTGCCGGCCCGGGCGGCTACACCGCCGCGGTCCGGTCCGCGCAGCTCGGGCTTCGCACGGCGGTCATCGAGACCAAGTACTGGGGCGGCGTCTGCCTGAACGTCGGTTGCATCCCCTCGAAGGCGCTGCTGCGCAACGCCGAGCTGGCGCACATCTTCACCAAGGAGGCCAAGACCTTCGGCATCAAGGTCGAGGGCAGCGTCAGCTTCGACTACCGCGAGGCGTTCCTGCGCAGCCGCAAGGTCGCGGAGGGCCGGGTGGCCGGCATCCACTACCTGACGAAGAAGAACGGCATCACCGAGTTCGACGGCTGGGGCACCTTCGTCGACGACCACACCCTGCAGGTCTCGCTGACCGCGGGCGGCGTCGAGACGGTGACGTTCGACCACTGCATCATCGCGGCGGGCGCCACCACGCGGCTGCTGCCGGGCACCTCGCTCAGCGACCGGGTGGTGACCTACGAGGAGCAGATCCTCGCCGACACCCTGCCGGAGAGCATCATCATCGCGGGTGCCGGCGCGATCGGCGTCGAGTTCGCGTACGTGCTGCACAACTACGGCGTGAAGGTGACGATCGTCGAGTTCCTGGACCGGATGGTGCCGCTGGAGGACGCGGACGTCTCGGCGGAGCTGGCGAAGCGGTACAAGCGGCTCGGCATCGAGGTGCTGACGTCGACCCGGGTCGACGCGATCGACGACTCGGACCCGAACGCCAAGGTCCGGGTGACCGTCACCCAGAACGGCGCGCAGAAGGTGCTGGAGGCCGACAAGGTGCTCCAGGCGATCGGCTTCGCGCCGCGCACCCAGGGCTACGGCCTGGAGGTCACGGGTGTGAAGCTGACCGAGCGCGGCGCGATCGCCGTGGACGGCCGCAGTCGCACCAACGTGCCGCACATCTACGCGATCGGTGACGTCACCGCCAAGCTGATGCTGGCGCACGCGGCGGAGTCGATGGGCGTCATCGCGGCGGAGACCATCGCGGGCGCGGAGACCATGGAGCTCGACTTCGTGATGATCCCGCGCGCCACGTACTGCCAGCCGCAGATCGCCAGTTTCGGCTGGACGGAGGCGCAGGCCCGCGAGCAGGGCCACGACGTCAAGGTGGTGAAGTTCCCCTTCACCGCGAACGGCAAGGCGCACGGACTCGGCGACGCGGCCGGCTTCGTCAAGCTGATCAGCGACAACAAGCACGGCGAGCTGCTCGGCGCCCACCTGATCGGCCCCGAGGTCACCGAGCTGCTGCCGGAGCTGACCCTGGCCCAGCAGTGGGACCTGACGGTGCACGAGGTCGCCCGCAACGTGCACGCGCACCCGACGCTGGGCGAGGCGGTCAAGGAGGCCGTGCACGGCCTCGCCGGGCACATGATCAACTTCTGATCGGCCGCCGCGGCACTCTCTGCGGCCGGCGGTGACGGCCCACCGGGTCGC
>NZ_JBEYFP010000584.1:0-3827 GCF_040634455.1 Kitasatospora sp. NPDC007106 | reverse complement strand
GGCCGCGGCGAGCCGGCGCAGCACCTGGTCGGTGTCGCCGCCGGCGCCCTCCCCGGGGCCGCCCACGTACACCACCAGCGAGCCCGCGGCGGGGCTGACGGAGGGGTCGGCCTCGACGATGTCGGTGGCGCCCGCGGTGCCGAGCACCTGCCGGACGGCCGCCAGGGCGGGGCCGTCGGCGCGGCGCGGCGCGACCAGGGCGACGGTGTCGGGCACCGCGACGGCGCCGCCCGCGGCCTGCAGCTGCTGCGGGCGCGGGTAGACCTGCGGCTCGGTGATCGAGCCGAGCGGGGTGACCGGGGCGCTGGTGACGGGGCGGTCGCCGATCGACGGTGCGGCGAGGGCCGCCGGACCGGCCAGCAGACCGCCGACCACGGCGGCCGCGGAGAGCGTCGCGGCGAGCTGCAGGGCGCTGCGGCGGCGGCCGGCGGGGGTGCGCCGTTCGGCGCGGACGGAGGCGAGCAGCGGCTCGGTGCCCTTGATGTCGGCGATGAAGCGGTCCGCGGCCCGGGGCGCCAGCTGGCGCGCCGTCCGGGCGGCCGTCCGGCGTGCCGTCAGCGCGGCCGGATGGTTCAGGAGTTCGCGCAGCGCGGGGCTCTGGTCCAGCTGCTGCCTCAACCGCCGCCCGGCGGCCACCGACACCCGTGCCTGCACCGGACCTCCTCCATGCCCCGGACAGCCGGTCCACCGGGCCCGCCACCCGGTCACCGCCGTACCCGCCTCAGCGGGCCAGCCCACCAGCTGACCGGCCGGGTGTCAACGCCGGTGGCGGGTATGCCCGATTTGCGTATCCGTCGGCCGGTGACCGGGCCCGGCCCGGCGCGCGTGGGCCGCTCTGCGTCGGCGTGCCCCCTCGGCGCCGTGTCGGTCGGGGTCGCACGGCGTGCGGGCGGGTAGGACTGTGCCTGTTCGCGTTCGGTGATGTCCCGACTCCAGGGAGCCGCGAGTGGCCGCATACCTTGACCGTGACCAGGCAGCCGGGGAGCAGGTCCCCGCCGAGGACGCACCGCCCCCGCCGCCGGACCTGGTGGCGCTGGCGCACGCGTACGGGGTGGACAGCACGTACAACCCGGGCGGCGGGACGGTCCCGGTCGGCTCGGACACGCTGGTCGCGGTGCTGGCCGCGCTCGGCGTGGACGCCTCCACCCCGGAGGCCGTCCGGGCGGCGCTGCACAGCCACCGGGTGGAGACCGCCGCCCGGCTGCTGCCGCCGACGGTGGTGGTCCGTCAGGGCCGCCGCACCGCACTGGACGTCCCCGCCGAGGCGGAGCTCGCCGTCGAGCTGGAGGACGGCGGCCGCTGGGACCTCCCGAAGGGCCACTCGCACTGGCTGCCCGCCGACCTGCCGCTCGGCCGGCACCGCCTCACCGCCAAGGCCGGCCCCCGCCAGGGGTCCGCCGCGCTGATCGTCGCCCCCGAGCGGCTGCCCGAGCCGCCCGGCCGCTCCTGGGGCTTCCTCGCCCAGCTCTACTCGGTGCTCTCCGACCGCTCCTGGGGCATGGGCGACCTCGGCGACCTGGCCGACCTCGCGCAGTGGGCCGGCCACGCGCACGGCGCCGGCTTCCTGCAGATCAACCCGCTGCACGCGGGCATGCCGGGAGCCCCGTCGGACCCGTCGCCCTACCGCCCGTCCTCGCGCCGCTTCGCCGACCCGGTGCACCTGCGGATCGAGGCGGTGCCCGAGTACGCGTACGCCGACGCCGGGATCCGGGACGTCGCCGAGCGGGCCGGCCGGCTGCGCGCCGAGGTGCTCGACCACGACGGCCTGATCGACCGGGACGCCGTCTGGGCGCTCAAGCGGGAGGCCCTGGAGGCGCTGTACGCGGTGCCCCGGACGGTCGGCCGCCGGGCCGCGCTGGACGCCTTCACCGCCCGCGAGGGCGAGTGGCTGGAGCGGTACGCCACCTGGTGCGCCCTCGCCGAGCAGCACGGCCCGAACTGGCACGCCTGGCCGAAGGGCCTGCGGCGTCCCGACGGCCCGCACCTCGCCGCCGCCCGCGCGGAACTCGCCGAGCGGATCGGCTTCCACCGCTGGCTGGCCTGGCTGGTCGACGAGCAGCTCGGCCGGGCCCAGCGGGCCGCCGAGGACGCCGGCATGGCCGTCGGCCTGATCCACGACCTCGCCGTCGGCGTGCACCCGGACGGCGCCGACGCCTGGGCCCTCCAGGACGTCCTGGCCCACGGCATCTCGGTCGGCGCCCCGCCGGACGCCTTCAACGCGCACGGCCAGGACTGGGGGCTGCCGCCCTGGCGGCCCGACGCGCTGGCCGCCACCGGCTACCTGCCCTTCGCCGAACTGCTGCGGGCCGCCGCCCGGCACGCCGGGGCGCTGCGGATCGACCACGTGATGGGGCTGTTCCGGCTCTGGTGGGTGCCGGCCGGGCACCCGCCCACCCGCGGCGCCTACATCCGCTACGACGCGGAGGCGATGCTCGGCGTGCTCGCCCTGGAGGCGCACCGGGCCGGCGCGTACGTCATCGGCGAGGACCTGGGCACGGTGGAGCCGGGCGTCCGCGAGGAGCTGGCCTCCCGGGGCGTCCTCGGCACCTCGGTGCTCTGGTTCGAGCGGGACTGGCAGGCCAAGGGCGAGATCCTCCCGCCGGAGCGCTGGCGGGCCGGCTGCCTCGCCACCCTGACCACCCACGACCTGCCGCCGACCGCGGCCCGGATCGGCGGCGAGCACGTGGAGCTGCGCCACCGGCTCGGCCTGCTCGCCCGCCCGCTCGGCGAGGAGCAGGACGCGGCCCGGACCGAGCTCGCCGAGTGGGCCGCCGAACTCACCGCCCGCGGCCTGCTCCCCGAGGGCGCGGAGCCGACGCCGGAGGCGCTGTACGCCTTCCTGCTCGCCACCCCGGCCGCCCTGGTCGGCGTCTGGCTGCCGGACGCGGTCGGCGACCCGCGCCCGCAGAACCTGCCCGGCACCTGGGACCAGTACCCCAACTGGCGCCTCCCGGTGGCGGACGGGGAGGGCAACCCGGTCACCCTCGACGCCCTCGCCGCGGCCCCCTCCACCGCCCGCCTGGTGGCCGGCCCGGCGGCCCGGCTCGGAAGGCCCACCCCGCCGAGCGGCTCCGTGTGAGCGGCCGGTACGGTGACGACGTGGACAAGAGGAACGCTATGCGCGCCGGTGCGGTCACCGCGGCGGCCACGCTGATGATGCTGATGACGTCGCCCGCGATGGCCCTGACCCGCGACGACGGTGACCAGCCGGGCTCCGGGATCAGCACCGCCGAGGTCGTCGGCATCTACGTGCTGCTGCCGATCGCGCTCTTCCTGCTGATCGCCGGCCTGGTCTGCCTGCCCTCGCTGAAGAACAAGGGCAAGAACAAGTAAGACGTCCGTCCGAGCGCCGTCGGGGCCCGCCCCGGCGGCGCTCCGGCATGTCCGGGGGAGTTCCCGGGCCTGCGGCCGGCACGCGGGAACGCGCCTGCAACGGGGCGGCGGCCCCGAATCAGGCCGGGCGCCCCGGCGGGGGCGGTCAGGTGCGGGCCGGGGCTGCCCGGGGGCGGTCAGGAGGCGGTGGCCGGGTGCCAGTCGGCGGGGCCGGCGGCCGGGAGGTGCCGGGCGAGGCCGTCCGTCCAGCGCTTGGTGCCGTCGGGCAGCACGGCGAGCGCCTCGACGCCGGGCCGGCGGGCGGCCCAGGCGAGGGCGCGGTCGGGGCCCATCGCGAAGGCGGCCGTCGCCCAGGCGTCCGTCCGGGCGATGCCGGTGCCGGGGTCGCCGACCAGGGTGAGCGAGGCGAGTCCGGCGGCGGGGCGGCCGGTGTGCGGGTCGACGACGTGCGCGCCGCGTTCGGCGGTGCCGGAGGTCGCCACCGCCAGGCCGCG
>NZ_JBEYFP010000583.1:0-3828 GCF_040634455.1 Kitasatospora sp. NPDC007106 | reverse complement strand
CCGGACCCGGCCGGGCGGCGCAGATCCTCACCGTCGGCGCGGAGCAGGGCGTGCCCGTCACGGTGGAGAAGACCGTGGCCGTCTGCACCGACCGCGACCCGGACGCCGGGGACCCGCTGCACGCCGCGACCGTGCTCGCCGCGTCGGCCGGGGACTTCGGGCAGCTGGCCGACGAGCACGCGCTGCGCTGGGCCGAGCTGTGGCGCCGCTGCCGGATCGAGGCCGACTTCGACGGGATCGGCACGCTCCGCCTGCACCTCTTCCACCTGCTGCAGACCTACTCCGAGCACTCCGTCGGCCTGGACGTCGGCATCCCGGCCCGCGGGCTGCACGGCGAGGCCTACCGCGGCCACGTCTTCTGGGACGAGCTCTTCGTCCTCCAACTGCTCGACCTGCGCTTCCCGGAACTCGCCCGGGCCGTGCTCGACTACCGGCACCGGCGGCTCGGCGCGGCCCGCAGCGCCGCCCGCGAGGCCGGACTGCGCGGCGCGATGTACCCCTGGCAGAGCGGCAGCGAGGGCCGCGAGGAGTCGCAGCGGCTGCACCTCAACCCGATGTCCGGCCGCTGGCTGCCCGACCACAGCCATCTGCAGCGGCACGTCGGCTCGGCCGTCGCCTACAACGTCTGGCAGTACTACCAGGCCACCGGCGACCGCGGCTTCCTGGCCGACACCGGCGCAGAGATGCTGCTGGAGATCGCCCGGTTCTGGTCCTCGGCCGCCGAGTGGAACCCGGCACGCGAGCGGTACTCGATCCGCGGCGTGCTCGGCCCGGACGAGTACCACGACGCCTACCCGTGGGCCGACCGGCCCGGCCTGGACGACAACGCGTACACCAACGTGCTCGCCTCCTGGGTGCTGGCCCGCGGCCTGGACGCCCTCGACGCGCTGCCCGGCCGCCGGCGCGACGAACTGCTGGAACGCCTCGACCTCGACCGGGCCGAACGGGACCGCTGGCAGGAGGTCGGCCGGCGCCTGCACGTGCCCTTCCACGACGGCGTGCTCAGCCAGTTCGAGGGCTACGAACGGCTCGCCGAACTCGACTGGGAACGCTACCGGCGGCACTACCCCGACCTGCGGCGCCTCGACCGGATCCTGGAGGCGGAGGGCGACACCGTCAACCGCTACAAGGCCTCCAAGCAGGCGGACGCCCTGATGCTCTTCCAGCTGTTCTCCGCCCGTGAGGTCCGCGGCCTGCTGCGCCGGCTCGGCTACCCGGCCGGGGAGGAACTGCTGCGCCGCACCGTCCGCCACTACCTGCCGCGCACCGTGCACGGCTCGACCCTCAGCGCGGTGGTGCACGCCTGGGTGCTGACCCGCTCGGACCGCCGGGCCTCCTGGCGGTTCTTCCGCGACGCGCTGGCCGCCGACCGCGAGGACCTGCAGGGCGGCACCACCGCCGAGGGCATCCACCTCGGCGCGATGGCCGGCACCGTGGACCTGCTGCAGCGCTGCTACACCGGCCTGGAGATCCGCGAGGACGCGCTCTGGCTCGACCCGCGGCTGCCCTCCGCACTGGGACGGCTGGAGCTGGACCTGCACTACCGCGGCCACCGGGGGGTGACGGTCGCGGTCGACCGGCGCACGGTGACCGTCTCGCTGCGCGAGGGCCGCGAGGAGCCGATCCGGGTCCGGCTGCGCGGTTCCTGCTTCACCGTGCACCCGGGCGAGCGCCGCGTCCTGTCGCTCTGAACCGGCCGGTCCTGTCCGGCGGGGGCCGGGGCTTCCTCAGCGGGGGCCGCGGCGGCGCGGGGTGGGCGGGCGCTGCAGGGCCTGACCGGCCAGGGCGCCCGCGTACACGCAGTAGCCGACGCCGATCAGCCAGGACTGCACCACCAGCACGGTGCCGATCGCCCCGTAGGACACCGCGTTGGAGACGATCATCGGGGCGAACGCCAGCCGGGAGAACACCCGCAGCCCGACCAGGGCGCACACGGTCAGCACCGCCCCCGGGAGCAGCGTGCGCCAGGACGCCCGGGAGCCGAGCAGCAGCCGCGGCAGCCACCAGAAGAAGAGCAGCCCGCCGATCAGGGTCGCCGCCACCCGCAGGGCCGGCTGGGCGCCGGTGCGGTGCCACGGCACCCCGCTCCAGGCCGCCAGCAGCACGTAGCCGATCAGCCCGCCGAGGCCCACCACCTGGCGCCACACCGAGTGCCAGGCACCCGGCGGCAGCTGCCAGATCCGCTCGTAGGCGTTCTGCACCGCCGCCATCAGCGACACCCCGAAGACCGCCAGGGCGGCGAGGCTCAGCCCGGTCGTGGTGGTGACGACCTCGCGGCGGGAGGCGAAGAGCTCGTCCACCGCGGCGGCCGAGCGGCCGGACAGTCCGAGGCCGTCGATCATCCAGTCGGCGATCCCGCTGCCGCTGGTCGGCGAGGCTGCGGCGATCACGACCAGCAGCGGGACCACGGTGACGAAGCAGAGCGCGGCGAAGGCCATCGAGCGGTGCAGCAGTTCGATCTCCCGGCCGCGCCGCCAGGTCTCCCGGGCCGCCTCGGCCAGCCGCGCCCGCAGACCGCTCTGCTGCGGGCCGCCGGACCGCGGCAGCGGCCGCCCCTGGAGGTGCTGGCCGCCGGTCACCGTGGGGTTCCCCCGTCCGGGCGACGCCGTACGGCCGGACGGCGGCGCGCGGGCCGCACCGCCCCTGCGGGGTCGGACCGGCACGCCGCCATCGGTCACTCACTCCCCTGCGCTCAGGGGCCGCCACCGGACTCGGCGTCGTCCCAGGTCTCCGTGGAGCGCGGCTCGACGTACGGCTCGTGCGTCCGCGGCAGGCCGCCCTGGACGGCGCGCGCCCGCGACAGCTCGGCGTCGAACTCCAGCCCCAACAGGATCGCCAGGTTCGTCAGCCACAGCCACACCAGGAAGACGATCACTCCCGCGAGGGTGCCGTAGGTCCGGTTGTAGGAGGAGAAGTTCGCCACGAAGGCGGCGAAGCCGGCGGACAGGCCGATCCAGAGCGCCACCGCGAGCACGCTGCCGGGCGACACCCAGCGGAAGCCGCGGCCGCGGACGTTGGGCGCAGCCCAGTACAGCAGCGTGATCATCAGCGTGACCAGCAGGAGCAGCACCGGCCACTTGGCGATCGACCAGACCTGCACCCCCACGTCGCCGATCCCGAGCGCCTCGCCGGCCTTCCGCGCGAGCGGCCCGGTGAACACCACGATCACGGCGCTGCCGGCGAGCAGCAGCATCAGCACCACCGTCAGGCCGAGCCGCAGCGGCGTCAGCTTCCACACCGGCCGGCCCTCGCGGATGTCGTACACCACGTTGGCGGCGCGGATGAAGGCGGCGATGTAGCCGGAGGCGGACCACAGGGCGCCGGCCAGGCCGAAGACCGCGAGGGCGCCGCTGGTGGCATGGCTGCGCTGCAGCTCCTCGACACCGCCGCGGAGGATGTCGCGGGCCGGGCCGGGGGTCCAGGTACGCAGGTTGTCGAGCAGTTGCCCGGTGACGGACTGCCCGACCAGGCCGACCAGTGACACGAGCAGCAGCAGGGTGGGGAAGATCGCGAGGACGCCGTAGTAGGTGAGCGCGGCGGCCCGGTCGGAGAGCTCGTCGTCGAGGATCTCCCGGCCGGTGCGGCGCAGCGCGTCCTGCCAGCCTCGGCGGCGCAGCCGGGTCAGCCGGTCGGGGGCGCGCCGGCGCACCCGGGCGCTGGGCCCGGCCCGGGCGATGGTCCGCCGCCGGGCGATCGTGTGTCTGCGAAGTCGGTCCACGCCCGCGCGTCTGTCCGTCCGCGGCGGATCCAATCGCCCCGTACGGGCTCAGGCGTTCTCGGGACCGGCCCCGGTGGCCCCGCCGCGGCGGGCGCGGCGGGCGCGGTGGG
>NZ_JBEYFP010000582.1:0-3832 GCF_040634455.1 Kitasatospora sp. NPDC007106 | reverse complement strand
GGCTGCCCGGTGACCGTCGGCGCGGGCGGGCCCGCCGCGGGGCCGGCCGCGCTCGCGGCGGCGCACGGGGAGGGGGTGCGGTGCGTGCGGGCCCTTCGGGTGCTCGGGCGCGAGGGCTGCGGGGCCTCCGCCGCGGGGCTCGGCTTCCTCGGCGTCCTGCTCGGCGACGGGCACGACGTCGCGGGGTTCGTCGGGGCCGCGCTCGGCCCGCTCGTCTCCTACGACGCCCGGCGCGGGACGGAACTGGTCCGCACCCTGCGGGCCTACTTCGACTGCGGCGGCAGCCTCACCCGGGCCAAGGACGAACTGCACGTCCACGTGAACACCGTCGTCCAGCGACTGGACCGGATCGAGGTGCTGCTCGGAAGGGACTGGAACTCCCCCGAGCGCGCCCTGGAACTGCAGCTCGCCCTGCGCCTCCAGCTCCTCGCCGGGGCCTGACGGCGGCGGCCTCGGGGGCCGACCGGCTCTTCCGGGGGCAGGCGTACAGTGACCGGGTTGGTCTCGAACGCCTGGCAAGGAGCAGCGGTGAGCGAGGACGTACGGTTCGTGACGATGGGGATCGGCGAGGGCGCCGTCCCGTACCCGGAGGCCTGGGAGGAACAGCAGCGGCTGCACGCGCTGCGCGTCGCGGACGAGATCCCGGACACCGTGCTGCTGCTGGAGCACCCGCCGGTGTTCACCGCGGGCAAGCGCACCAACCCGGAGGACTACCCGCTGGACGGCACCCCGGTGGTGCAGGTGAACCGGGGCGGCGAGATCACCTGGCACGGGCCGGGGCAGCTGGTGGGCTATCCGATCGTGAAGCTGCCGGACCCGGTCGACGTGGTGGCGTACGTGCGCCGGCTGGAGGAGGCGCTGATCCGCGCCTGCGCCGAGGTCGGGGTGGCGACCTCGCGGGTGGAGGGCCGCAGCGGGGTGTGGGTGCTCGGCGAGGACATCCCGGACGCGGTGGTGGATCCGTCGCAGGTGGTGGAGATCGGCAAGCTGACGCTGCGGATGGGGCTGCCGCTGGGGATCGACCCGCGGCTGGCCGGTCCGGAGTACGCGCCGTCGAACGCGGGGCAGCGGGGCGACGACCGGAAGCTGGCGGCGATCGGCGTCCGGGTGGCGCGCGGTGTGACGATGCACGGGTTCGCGCTGAACTGCGACCCGGACATGACCTGGTTCGACCGGATCGTGCCGTGCGGGATCCGGGACGCCGGGGTGGGGTCGCTCTCCGGTGAGCTGGCCCGGCCGTTCGGCGTGGCGGACGCGCTGCCGGTGGTGCGCAAGCACCTGGCGGAGGTCTTCGCGGAGCTGCCCGAGCCCGCGGTCGCCCGCTGAGGCGGGAATCTACCGATCAGTAGCCATGTTGCCCTGCGATTGAGGGGCAACAGGCCCGGTACAGGCGATGAAAGCACAGGCGTACCCTGGGGGTACCCCGTCTAGTTCTAGGAGTTGCACGTGTCCGCTGTCGCGCCCGACGGCAGGAAGCTTCTCCGCCTGGAGGTCCGCAACAGCGAGACCCCCATCGAGCGGAAGCCCGAGTGGATCAAGACCCGGGCGAAGATGGGCCCGGAGTACAACGCCCTGCATTCGCTGGTGAAGAAGGAGGGGCTGCACACGGTCTGCCAGGAGGCCGGCTGCCCCAACATCTTCGAGTGCTGGGAGGACCGCGAGGCCACCTTCCTCATCGGCGGTGACCAGTGCACCCGCCGCTGCGACTTCTGCCAGATCGACACCGGCAAGCCCGCCGAGTTCGACCGGGACGAACCGCGCCGGGTCGCCGAGTCCATCGTCACCATGGACCTGAACTACGCCACCATCACCGGTGTCGCCCGTGACGACCTGGAGGACGGCGGCGCCTGGCTGTACGCCGAGACCGTCCGCCAGGTGCACGCGATGACCGCCGGCCGCGAGGCCGGCCGCACCGGTGTGGAGCTGCTGATCCCGGACTTCAACGCCGTCCCGGAGCAGCTCGCCGAGGTCTTCTCCTCCCGTCCCGAGGTGCTGGCGCACAACGTGGAGACGGTCCCGCGGATCTTCAAGCGGATCCGCCCGGCCTTCCGCTACGAGCGCTCGCTGGACGTCATCACGCAGGCCCGCGCGGCCGGCCTGGTCACCAAGTCCAACCTGATCCTCGGCATGGGCGAGACCCGCGAGGAGGTCAGCCAGGCGCTGGCCGACCTGGTCGGGGCGGGCTGCGAGCTGATCACCATCACCCAGTACCTGCGGCCCTCGCTGCGCCACCACCCGGTGGAGCGCTGGGTGAAGCCGCAGGAGTTCGTGGAGCTGCAGGAGGAGGCCGAGGAGCTCGGCTTCGCCGGTGTGATGTCGGGTCCGCTGGTGCGGTCCTCGTACCGCGCGGGCCGGCTGTACCGGCAGGCGCTGGAGCACCGCGAGCGCGCGGCGGTCTGACGCCGGCACCCGGGTCCGGCCCGGGGCGGCCCGCTCGGCCCGGAGGGGCCCGCGCGGGGGGCCGTACGAGGGTCGTACCGGAAGCTTCGGGGGCGGCGGGCAGGAGCCTGCCGCCCTCCGGCGTACCTGCGGCGCGGCCGTCTTGCGGTCGTGCGGCTTTCATGCGACTTTGACCGGCAGGTCACCGATCGGTAACACCTGCGGGCGACCCTGACGGTGTCAGTCGTCCGCCGGTCCTGAGGGGAGCTGTTGAGCATGGAGGCAGTGAGCGGAGTGCAGCGCGGCCTGCTGCCGGCGCGGATGCCGTCGGTGGGCGGAGCCCTGCGCTATGCCGAGAGCGTGCTGCTGGCCGGCGGCCAGCGGCAGGCCCGCCGCAACGCCTGGGCCGCGGTCTGCGAGAACCGCCGGCACGCCGCCGAACGGGAGCTGGACGCGGGCGCGGCACCGGGCCTGCGCCGCCGTTCCTGAGACGTCGTTCCCGGGACGCCGTTCCCGGGACGCCGCTCGCGGAACCTCGTTCCCGAGACGTTACCGGGGCCCTCGCACCGGACCCTTCCCCGCTCCCCGCACGGGCTGTCCGCGGGTCCGTACGGGCGGGGCCGGCACCGGTCGGGGCACCGCCCTTGGATAACCCGCCCCCCCGGCACGTACCATGAGCCCTATGGCGAGGGAAACATCCGAGAACCCCGGGCGGCTGCAGCAGATCCGCACGGCGTACACCATGACCAAGAAGGTCGACACCAAGATCGGCCTGATCATCGCCGCAGTCGGCCTCATCACCTTCGGCGTGTTCCTCGCCATCGGCTTCGCGATCGGGCACCCCGTCTACCTGGGCATCCTCGGCTTCGTCGTGGGCTTCCTGGCGGTAGCGGTGGTCTTCGGACGCCGGGCCGAGCGAGCCGCCTTCGGACAGATGGAGGGCCAGCCGGGCGCGGTCGCTGCGGTGCTGAACAACATCCGGCGCGGCTGGAACGCCAACCCGACCCCGGTGGCGGTGACCCGCAGCCAGGACGCGGTCTATCGCGCGGTCGGCCGCCCCGGCATCGCGCTGATCGGCGAGGGCAACCCGAACCGGGTCCGTCCGCTGCTGGCCGCCGAGAAGAAGAAGATGGCCAAGGTCGTCGGCGACGTCCCGGTGCACGACATCATGGTCGGCAACGGCGAGGGCGAGATCCCGCTGAAGAAGCTGCAAATCCACCTGATGCGGCTGCCGCGCGCGATCACCCCGGCCCAGGTCACCGAGACCAACGACCGACTGCGCGCGCTGGGCGACCTGCTCTCCCGCGCGCCGATCCCCAAGGGCCCGATGCCCAAGGGCGCCCGGATGCCCAAGGGCGGCCAGGTCCGCTGAGCCCCCACCCCCACCGACACCACGGCCCCGCCGCGAATCCTCGCGGCGGGGGCGGGCGAACGTGCGGGTGCGGGCCCGGGC
>NZ_JBEYFP010000581.1:0-3846 GCF_040634455.1 Kitasatospora sp. NPDC007106 | reverse complement strand
CTCGGCCGGCGGCGCCTCCCGCACGCCCGGCGCCACGCCGCGGCCGGGCGCGAGCACCGTCACCGCGCCCGCGCCGGGCGGCAGCGCCTCGGCCCGGCCGCAGCCCCCGGTGGTCGCCGTCACCGCGCCGCAGCCGGGCGGGACGCTCCACCGGGGCTGCGAGGAGACGTTCACGGGCACGGCCCGCACCCGGCCGGGCGACCGGCCGATCACCGACCCGCAGCACACCCTCTGGCAGATCACCGGACCGGGCGGCCCGGTCACCCTCGGCACCGGCGGCTCCGGGCGCTTCACCGTCCCGCTGCTCGCCGACGGCGACTACACCCTCGACTTCGCGGCCACCGACCCGGACAGCGGCCTCGTCGCGCACGCCCGGACCACCGTCCGGATCGCCGGCTGCCTGCGCTGACGGCACGGCGCCCGGCCCCGGCGGCGCTCAGACCGGGCCGGGGGCGTCCAGCGCGCGCAGCCGGCCGGCCAGGAAGTCGCGTTCGACGGTGTTCGCGGTGAGCACCAGCGCCTCCTGGTACGCCAGCCGCGCCTCGGCCGTGCGGCCCAGGCGCCGCAGGAAGTCGGCGCGGGCGGCGGCGAGGTAGCCGTAGCCGGCCAGTTGCGGTTCGGCGGCCAGGGCGTCGAGCGCGGCGAGCCCGGCGGCCGGGCCGGCGGCGAAGCCGACCGCGACGGCCCGGTTGAGGGCGACCACCGGCGACGGCCAGATCTGCACCAGCAGGTCGTAGAGCGCGACCACCTCGCGCCAGTCCGTCTCCTGCCAGCTCGGTGCCTCGGCGTGGACGGCCGCGACGGCCGCCATCAGCGCGAAGCGTCCGGGCGGCCGGGGGCGCAGCGCCTCGCGGACGAGGGCGAGGCCCTCGTCGATCTGCGCGCGGTCCCAGCACCGCCGGTCCTGCTCGGCGAGCAGGAGCATCCGTCCGTCCTCGGCCGAGCAGTCCGGCGACCCCGGCGTCCTGCGGCAGCAGGGTGCGCAGCATCCGGGCGAGGTCGACGGCGCGCTCCACCAGGTCGCGGCGGACGAGGTCGTCGCCGGCGGGGGCGGTGTGGCCGGTGGTGAAGACCAGGTGGACGACGGTGAGCACGGCGTCGATGCGTTCGGGCAGTTCCGCGGCGGGCGGCACCCGGTAGGGAATGTGCGCGGCGGCGATCTTCTTCTTGGCGCGGGTGATGCGGGCGGCCATGGCGCTCTCGCCGACCAGGAAGGCCCGGGCCACCTCGGCGGTGGTCAGGCCGCAGAGCAGCCGCAGGGTGAGGGCGACCTCGGCCTCCTCGGCGAGCGCCGGGTGGCAGCAGGTGAAGATCAGCCGGAGCCGGTCGTCGGGGAACTCCTCCTCCTCCTCGGCCGGCTCCGGCACGACGGGCCCGTCCGCCCCGGGGGCCGCGGCGGGGTCGAGCAGGCGCGGCAGCGTGCGGCGCAGCGCGGCGCGGCGGCGCAGCTCGTCCGTGGCCCGGTTGCGGGCGGTGGTGGTGAGCCAGGCGCCGGGACGCCGCGGGATGCCGCGGTCGCCCCACACCGTGAGCGCCTTGGCGTACGCGTCCTGCACGCACTCCTCGGCCAGGTCGAGGTCGCCGGTGACGCGCGCCGTCGCGGCGAGCACGAAGGCCCACTCGTGCCGGTGCGCGTCCGCGACCGCGGCGGCGACCTCCGGGTCGGTGCCCATCGGAGCCCCGTCAGTCGAACACCCGGACGGGCCGGACCTCGACGCCGCCGCCGAAGTGCGCCGGGACCTGCCGGGCCAGGGCGATGGCCTCGTCCAGGTCCGCGGCCTCGGCGAGGTAGTAGCCGCCGAGCGCCTCCTTGGTCTCGGCGAACGGCCCGTCGGTGACGGCGAAGCCGCCGGAGCCGTCCGGGCGGACGGAGGTGGCCGTCTCGGTGAAGTACAGGGCGTTGGCCCCGAGCAGGGCGGCCGCGTTGCGTTCCTGGAACGCGAGGTGGTCCTTGAGCGCCGCCTCCCATTCGTCCGCGGAGGCGGCGGCCACCCGGGCCTCGTCCCGGTAGACCAGGATCAGGTACTGCGCCATGACGCGATCCCTTCTCGATCGGGCCCGCCGGCCGGGCCCTCCCGTCATGTCGACGGTCGGCGCCCGACCGGATCGACACCTCTGCGGACAATTCTTCCGTTCCGGGAGATTCTCCGACGTTTCCTGTCGATCCGGCGCCCGGCCGTCCGTCGGTCGAGTGAGACCGATTCCGGCACCCGATCCGCAAGGAGCGCCTCCCATGCCCTCCGCAGTCACCCCGCACGCCCCCGGGTCCGCCGCCCCGGCCGCCGGCCGGCCGCACCAGACGTGGACCCTCGTCCTGGCGTCCCTCGGCCTGTTCATGGTCGCCCTCGACACCCTGGTCGTCACCACCGCGCTGCCGGTGCTGCGGGTCGACCTGGGCGCGAAACTCACCGACCTGGAGTGGACGGTCAACGCCTACAACCTGTCCTTCGCCTGCCTGCTGCTGACCGGGGCGGCGCTCGGCGACCGGTTCGGCCGGCGGCGGATGTTCGCCGTCGGGCTGCTCGGCTTCTCCGCCGCCTCCGCCGCGGCCGCGCTCTCCACCTCGGTGGGCGCCCTGATCGCGGCCCGCGCGGTGCAGGGCGGCTTCGCGGCGATCGTGATGCCGCTGACCCTCACCCTGATCAGCCAGGCCTTCCCGGCCGAGAAGCGCGGGGCCGCGATCGGGCTCTGGGGCGGCATCGCGGGCCTGGCCGTCGCCGCCGGTCCGGTGGTCGGCGGAGCGATCACCGACGGCCTCGACTGGCAGTGGATCTTCTGGCTCAACGTCCCGATCGGCCTCGTGCTGGCCCCGCTCGCGCTGCGCCGGCTGACCGAGAGCTTCGGCCCCCGGCCCCGCCTCGACCTCCCCGGTCTCGCTCTGGCCGGCACCGGCTTCCTCGGCCTGACCTGGGGGCTCGTCCGGGCCAACACGGCCGGCTGGGGCAGCGCCGAGGTGGTGCTCTCGCTGCTGGCCGGAGCGGTGCTGGTGGCCTGCTTCCTCGCCCGGCAGCGGCGGGCCCGCTACCCGATGCTGCCGCTCGGCCTGTTCCGGCTGCGGGGCTTCTCCACCGCGAACGGCGTCAGCTTCTTCATGTACGCCTCGCTGTTCGGCGCACTCTTCCTGATGTCGCAGTTCCTGCAGATCGGGCTGGGCAACTCGCCGCTCGCCGCGGGCCTGTGGATCCTGCCGTGGACGGCGACGCCGATGGTGGTCGCACCGCTCGCGGGCGCCCTCTCGGAGCGGTGGGGCAACCGGCCGTTCATGGCGGCCGGGCTCGCCCTGCAGGCCGCCGGGCTCGGCTGGGTCGCCGCGATCGCCGACCCCGGCATGGGGTACGCGCAGCTGAGCATCGCGCTCACGGTGGCCGGCGTCGGCACCTCGATGTGCTTCCCGACCGTGGCCAACGCGGTGATGGGCGCCGTCCCGCCGCAGGAGGCGGGTGTCGCCTCCGGGGCGAACAGCGCGATCCGCGAACTCGGCGGCGTGTTCGGCGTGGCCGTGCTCGCGGCGGTGTTCACCGGCCCCGGCGTCTACGGCACGCCCGACGCCTTCGTCGACGCCTTCAAGCCGGCGCTGTGGGTGGGCGCGGCGCTGGCCGCCCTCGGCATCGTCTCGGCGCTGCTCGCACCCCGCAGGACGACGCCGCCGCCGGAGGCGGGACCGTCCCCGGAGGCGGGGCCGGAGGCTGCCGCCCGTGCGGTGCGGGCGGGCCGGACCGCGGTCGCGGCGCGCTCCGACGGGTGAGCGGCCGATCGGCGGGACGCGGCCCGGAGCACGGCTACGGGGCGCGCCCGGCCGTCACGGGGCGAGATCGGAAGGGCGTGGTGGAGGGAAAGAGTGGTGGG
>NZ_JBEYFP010000580.1:0-3847 GCF_040634455.1 Kitasatospora sp. NPDC007106 | reverse complement strand
CTGGCCCGGGTGGCGTACCCCTTCGCGGAGGCGCCTCCGCCCAGTGCGCCGACACCACCACCGCCGCCGAGGCCGCGGCCACCGGCCGCGCCCCCGCCGAGACCACCGGCACCGCCGACGCCGCGGGCGCCGCCCGGGCCGCCTCCGAAACCACCGACGCCGCCGGGGGTCAGCGGCTTGAAGGAGCCGGCAGTGGAACGCGGTCCCCCGGTGGTGCCGCCGCCACGGCCGCCGATCCCGCCGATGCCGCCGAGCGGCAGCCCGCCTATCGCTCCGCCCGGCCCGCCGATCGAGGGGCCGCCCGGGGTCGGGGGGTTCCACGGGGCGAGGGTGCCCGAGCCGCCGCTGCCGCCCGCACCGCCGAGGGAGCCGGAGGAGCCGGGCAGGTCGGTGAGCCCGGCGAGGCCGAGGCGGGGGGTCAGCGGCGAGAAGACGGGTGCGCCTCCGGAACCGCCGGCCGAGCCGCCGCCACCGCCGAGGCCGCCCGAGAAGGGGATGGGCGCCGGCGGCTGGAAGGGCTTCAGGGCGCTGAGTTGGGGCTTGTACGCGGCCGCGCCGCCCGCACTGCCCGCGCCGAACCCGCCGCCGGGTGCTCCGCCGCCGAAGCCGCCGCCGGGCATACCGGGGGAGGACATGCCCGCGGCGGGGTCGAACGGCGCCGAGAGCGGTCCGGAAGGCATGGCGGGGCCGGGGCCTCCCGGCAGGGTGGCGCCGGTGGCCAGCGAGTCGATCCCGGTGGTGGCGGTGGGGTGCAGCAGGCTGGTCGGGTCGAGTGCGGCGTTGGGGCCGGCGGTGCGGGTGGGGGAGGTGCTGTCGCTCCCGCCGGAGCCGCCGAGCCGCGCCACCTGTCCGGCGCTGGTCATCCGCTCGACGTGTCCGGCGCTCTGCCGCAGCATCGTGTCGATGCCGGTGCCGATCTGGCCGACGTAGGTGTTGTAGGTGTCCGCGGCCGTCTTGATGCCCTCGGACTGGGCGATGTCGTCGTGCTTCCCGGCCGGATTCTGCTCCATGTACTCCTTGGCGTACTGGAGTTCGCGCACCATCTCGGACTTGGTCTGGCTGACGGCCTGGTGGGCGCCGCGCAGCGACTGGGCCATCGCGGCACCGGCGTCGAGGGTGGTCGCCGCGTGCGACTGGTCGCTGCCGGCGTACTTGTGCAGGTAGCCCTGGAAGCTCTCGGCCGCGGCGCCGGACATGTTGGCCATGGCGCGGTTGGCGCTGGCGACGATGGTGCGGATGGCGGGTTCGGCGGCGGCGCTCCACGCCTCCCAGGCGTCGGCGAGTTCCGCCAGCAGGTCTTCGTTCGCGTCGGGGAAGACGACACCGGATCCGTGTTCGTTGCTCTGGACGACCTTCAGCACTTCGGCGAGGTCGGGCGGCAGCACGATCATGACGAGTCGCTCTCTTGGGCTGGCCGGCTGGCCTGGGACTGGGGACCCGAGTCGGCGGGGAACGCCCGCTCGGACTCGATGCTCTTGGACATGTGACGTTGCGTCAGGCGGACCGGCGCCGGGGCGGCGCGTCCGGAACGGCAGGCTCAGATGAGCATGTTGCGTCCCCCGCCGTGCAGCGGCGGGTCCACGTCGTCGTCCGCGTGCCTGTTGTACGAGAGGTCGGGGGCGTCGGGGGTGTGGAAGGCGGGTTCGGGGGCGTGGTGCGTCGGCAGCGTGACCGGCTCGGGGGGCCTGATGCCGTCGACGGTGCGCAGCGGTTCGGAGAGCGGTAGGCCGATCGTCGCACGGTGCCGCTCGGAGACCGGCACGCCGTCGACGGCGCGCAGTGGTTCGGAGAGCGGTAGGCCGATCGTCGCACGGTGCCGCTCGGAGACCGGTATGTCGTCGACAGCGCGCAGCGGTTCGGTGGCCGGGATCCCGTCGACCGCGGTGAGCGGTGACACCGGGGTGCCCGGGGCGGCCGACTGCAGGGTGGTGGAGACCGGTGATGCGAGGGTGCCGGCCTCCGCGCCGCGGCCGCCGTTCAGCCGGGTGAGCTCGGCGGTCTGGGTCGCCTCGGTCTCCCGGTAGCGCTGCACCATGAGTTCGAGGTTGGCGGCCATCTGCGCCGAGTTCTGCAGGTAGGCCTTGACCCCGTCGAAGACCTGCTTCTGGTGCTCGGGGAGCCCGCCGACCGAGGAGGTGCCGCCGGTCAGCGACTTGCCGACGGTCTCGCTGCCGTAGGCCGTCGGCTTGATCTGGTTGATCACCGCCTCCAGCCGCGCCGTCGGCGCCTCGAGGTCGTCGAGCATGGCCCGGATCGCCTTGGTGGCCGCCTCCACCTCTTCCAGGTCGATCTTGAAGGACGACGAACCGCTCATGATGTACCCCCACCCCAGTTCCGCCAGGCTCTCGCCTGTCTGTGCCGGCCGCACTGCAGTGCCGCCGGTGGGCCGGCCCGTCGCACGGCGGGCCGGCCCTTCGGTCGATCGGTCGTGACCGTCGGCGTGCCGCTCAGAGAGCGGTCGCGCCGTCCGGGCCGACCGTGTACAGGCCCGTGTCACCGAACGCGATCGCGAGCGGGACCCGGTCCACCTCCGCCTCGTTGAGCAGCGCTCCGCTGGTGACGTGCCACAGCCGCAGCACCGCCTGCTGGTCGCCGCAGGCCAGCAGGGCCTCGCCGTCGAGGTCCTGCAGGGTGACGCTGCGCACCGCGGCGCCGCCGCCGGTGAACTCGCCGACCGCGGTGCCGTCGTCGGCGTTCCAGATCCTCAGGACGCCGTCGGCGCCGCCGGCGGCCAGCACCTCGCGGCCGCCGACCCGCCCGAAGGCGAGGACCTCCACCGGGCCGGCCGTGCCCGCGAGTTCGAGCAGCGGGAGGCCGAGCGCGGAGTCCCACAGCCCGACCCGGCCGGCCTGGCCGCCGGTGGCGACGACCTGGTGGCCCGCCACCTCGCCGGCGGCGAGGGCGGTGACGCCGTCGCGGTCGGCGGTGAAGCGGCGCAGCTGGGCGCCGGCGAGCGCGTCGCGCACCCGGACCGTCCCGTCCTCGCCGGCGGAGACCAGCAGTGCCGGTGCGTCGCCGACGGGCGGGCAGAAGGCGAGGCCGGTGACGGCCCCGGTGTGCGGGGTGGGCAGCGGCAGCTCGGTGCCGGTCCGGGCGTCGAGGCAGCGGACGGCGCCCGAGGCGGTGCCGCAGACCAGGACCGGCCCGTCGTCCGCGGGGCACACGGCGAGCGAGGTGACGGGGCCGCCGTCGGCGGCGGCCGTCCAGGGGCCGGGGCCGCCGGCCGGGTCCAGCAGCCGGACGGTGCCGTCGCCGTGGCCGGCGGCGAGCCGGGGCAGGCCGTCCGCCTCGAGGACGGTCAGCGCGTTGACGGGGTGGCCGCCGGCCGCCGCGAGTTCGGTGAGCCGGGTGAAGCCGGTCGGGTCCCACAGCGTCACGGCGCCGTGTTCGTCACCGACGGCGAGCACCTGGCGGCCGTCGAGGTGCAGCGCGGCGAGCGCGGTGAGCCAGCCCTGGCGGGCGGGGCGGCCGTCGACGGCGGTGCCGGTGTAGACGTCCCACAGCCGCAGGGTGCCGTCGAGGGCGCAGGAGGCGAGCAGCGGGTCGCCGCCCGGCTGCAGGAAGGCCAGGCCGGTGACCGAGGCGGAGTGGCCGGTGAGGACGGCGACGGGCTGCCCGGTGGCGAGGTCCCACAGGCGGACGGTCGCGTCGGCGCCGGCGGAGGCGAGCACGGCCTGGTTGCCGAGGGTGAGGACGGCGAGTGCGGTGATCCGGTCGGTGTGGCCGACCAGCAGGTGGAGCTGTTCGCCGGTGGCGGTGTCCCAGACCCGGACGAGGCCGTCGGTGCTGCCGGCGGCGAGCAGGTCCAGGTCGGCGCAGCGGGCGTGGCAGAGTGCGCCGGCGCCGG
>NZ_JBEYFP010000579.1:0-3849 GCF_040634455.1 Kitasatospora sp. NPDC007106 | reverse complement strand
GGCCGCCCCGGTGGTACGAGAGCAGCGCGGCGGACACGGCCGCCGCGAACAGCGCGAGCGACCGCGCCGCCAGCCGGTACCAGGGGAACCTGCGGCTCCGGTCGGGCCGCCGGGCCCAGGCCGTGGCGACCGCGGTGGCCACCGCCAGCGCGGCGAGCGCCGGCCACTGGTTCGCGCCCTGCGCGAGCTCGCGCTCGACCTCCGGGTCGCTGTGGCGGAGGTGGACGACCAGCACGGCGCAGGCCACGTAGGTGAGCGAGGTCAGCCACAGCACCGGCAGAAGGAGCACGAGCCGCTTCGCGGAGCGCAGGATCATGGACGCAGGGTAGGGCCTGCGCGGCGCGGCCGACAGGGGTGGCCCCGCCCGCCGGGTTGACACCGTGTCAGTAACGCGCCGGCACCCGGCCGCAGCGGGCCGGGTGCCGGGGATGCGCCGTCGGGGGCGGGGGCTCCGTCAGGGGCAGGTGTAGGGGAAGGACACCGAGGAGGTGCCACTGCCCGGTCCCACGATCTCCAGGGTGGCCGTGGCCTGCATGCTGCCGTGGCCCTGGAAGGTCCAGCGGAGCACCACGTCCGTGGTGCGGCGGCCGCTGGAGACCGGCTGGGTGAGGACACCGGAGTCGGTGCCGTCACTGCGCTTCCAGCGGTAGCGGACGGTGCCCGCGCCGCCCTCGGTGGAGATCGCTCCGGTGATCACCGCCGTGCCGTCGCACGAGGGCCCGTTCGCGTTGTCCGTGCGCACGGCGACACCGGTCACCGCGACCGGCCGCCCGTAACGGTCCCAGGCCAGCCAGGCGAGCACCGCGAGCAGCAGGAGCAGCGGCAGCAGCAGCCAGCGGCGGCGCCGGCGCTTCGGCTGCTCCGGGGCCGGCGGCAGCGCGGTCGCCCCGTGCCAGACGGCGGCCGCCTGCGGGGGCACGCCCGGCCCGAAGCGCTGCAGCCCGTCCTGCGCCGCGGGCGCCGGACCGGGCACCGCGGCCGCGGCGGCAGCCGCAGCCGCAGCCGGGGGCACCGGAGTGCCCATGGCGGGGGTGAAGGGCGTGCCCATGGCGGGGGTGATCGGGGTGCCCATCGCCGGGGTCTGCGCCGGGACGGCGGTACCGACCGGCGGGGTCGGCCAGACCTGCGGGTCGAGGAAGGTGGCGCTCTCGAAGCTCTCGGCCGGCGGCTGCTGCTGCGAGGGCGGCGGGAGGTACGCCTGCGGCGCGGGCCGCGCCCCGGCTCCGCCGAGCCGGACGGTCGCCTCCGGGTTCGGCTGCGCGGGGTTCAGCCGGACGGTGCCCTCGGGGTCGGCCGCGGGCACCGGCGAGGAGCCGAAACGGACGGTCGCCTCCGGGTCGGGCTTCGCGGCGTTCAGCCGCACGGTGCCCTCGGGGTCCGCCTGCTTGGCCGGGCCGAGCCGCACGGTGCCCTCCGGGTCCGGCGCGGGCACGGGCACGTTGAGCCGGACGGTGCCGTCCGGATCGGCCGGGCCCGGGCGAACGGTGCCCTCCGGGTCCGGCTGCTTCACCGGGCCGAGCCGCACGGTGCCCTCGGGGCCCGCCGCGGGCACGGGCGCCGGGCCGAGGCGGACGGTCTCCTCCGGGCCGGACTTCGGTGCGTTCAGGCGCACGGTCTCGTCCGCCCGGGGCGGCTTGGCGCCGAAGCGGACGGTGGCGTCCTCGTCCGGCTGCTGCGGGGTGCTCATGTCTCGTTTCCTCAGGTCAGGATGACGCAAGTGCTCGTGTTGACGGGACCGGATGCGCTGCCCTGGCCCGATTCGGCCGCCGGACTCGAACTCACCCGCGCAGTCCAGGAGCCGGAGGTGCTCGGAGCCGACACCGTGGTGCTGAAGCTTGTCTTGCCCTTCGGGAGGGTGAGCTGAACGGTGGAGACCGGCAGCCGGCTCACGCCCGAGTACCAGGCGACGGTCACCGTGCCGCTCGCCGCACCGTCCGTCGCGGCCGTGATCCTGGCGACCACCTCGTAGTTCCGGCTGCCGCAGGTGGTGCTGACGCTCAGTCGCATGACCCGCAGGGTCGGCGGCGGCGGGGCGCTGGTCGTGGGCGTGGTCGGCGGGGCGCTGGTCGGCGGCGTGGTCGGCGGGGCCGTGGTCGGCTTCTTGGTCGGGGAGGTGCTCGGCGAGGCGAACGGCGAGGTGGTCGGGGAGGCGCTCGGCGACGGCGACGCCGACGGGGAGGCCGAGGCCGACGGGGACGCGGACGCCGAGGGCGAACCGGACGGCGGGGCGGACGGCGACGGCACCGCCACGGGGCCGTCGGAACCGAAGGTCGTGGTGGCCTTCGGGGCGGCGACCTCGGTGGTCGTGGTGGAGTCGGAGGCTCCGGCGGCCGCGACCCCGGCGAGGGTGCCGCCGAGCAGGACGAGTCCGGTGGCGGCGCTCAGCAGCTTGGCCCGCGGACCGAACCGCCGGACGGCGGTGACGCCGCCCGGGGGCTGCGACAGGGTGGTGGTGGCGACCGAGGTGTTGCCGGCGGCGTGCCCGTGCGGGTGCGGCAGCAGCAGCGGCAGCAGCGCGACCAGGCCGGCCAGCTGCCGCCGGCCGCGCTCCTCCCAGTCCGGCCCGTACGCGCCGGCGGCGACCGCCTCCAGGTCGGCGACCAGCTCGGCGGCGCCCTCCGGCCGGTCCTGCGGGGTCTTGGCCAGGCCGGAGCGGATCAGCGGGCGCAGCGCCTCGGGGGCCTGCTCGTCGGGGATGTCCGCCTCGGTGTGCTGGACGGCCAGCTCCATCAGCGTGGTGCCGGCGTACGGCTTGGCGCCGGTCAGGCACTCGAAGAAGGTCGCGGTGGCGGCGTACACGTCGCCGCGCGGGGAGGCGGCCTCGCCGGCCCACTGCTCGGGCGCCATGTAGGCGGGGGTGCCGGCGATGTCGCCCTTGGCCCCGCTCTGCACCGCGATGCCGAAGTCGACCAGCTTGGAGACGCCCTCGGTGGTGACGATGACGTTGCCGGGCTTGTAGTCGCGGTGCACCACGCCGGCCCGGTGGGCGTCGGCGAGGCCGAGCAGCGAGCCCTTGAGCACGGTCAGCGCCGCCTCGGGGCCGGTGGCGCCCTCGGCCTGCAGCAGGTCGCGCAGCGAGATGCCGTCGACCAGCTCCATGACGATGGCGGCGCCCCGCGGGCCCTCCACGTACTCGTACAGACGGGTGACGTGCGGGGAGTCGAGGCCGGCGAGCAGCCCGGCCTCGGTGCGGAAGTTCTCGTGGTCGGCGTGGTCGCCGTTGAGGTACTTGACCGCGACGGGGGTGCCGGTCGCGTCGTGGCTGGCCAGCACGACGCGCCCGGCTGCTCCCGCACCGAGCTCGCGCTCGTGGGTGTAGCCGGGGAGCTCCCAGCGCGCGTCCTGCGGAATCGCAGCGTCCTGGGGGGCCTGGCCCTCGGGGCCGCCCTTGCCTCTGTTCTCGTCCACCGTTCCTGCCACCATGACGTCGATCACCGTACCGGGCGTACGGCCACCGACAGTGACGCACCCGTGGTCCGGCGGGTTCCGGTCCACGGGTGTCGGAAGGTCACGATTCGGCTGTTTCGCACACTACTTGTCGCCTGCGGCTACCTTCTTCCCGCGGTGGGCGGATCGGTCGTGCACGGTCACTCCGTGTCGCGGCGGCGGGCCGACTCGGCGGCCTCGGCGGCGACGGAACCGGCGTGCACCAGCCGGTGCCCGAGGTCGAGCAGGGCACGGCCGACGGCGAGCTCGTCGCCGATCATCGGGACGGCGGGGTCGTGGCTGCTGCGGCGGGCCTCGGCGTCGGCCTGCATCGCGCCGGTGCCCTCCGTCACGGTGCCGCCGGACTCGAGGACGGCGTGCGCCCTGGTGACGTCGCCGTCCTCGGTGACCATCAGCCGTACC
>NZ_JBEYFP010000578.1:0-3853 GCF_040634455.1 Kitasatospora sp. NPDC007106 | reverse complement strand
CCGAGGCCGAGGCCCGCAGCGCCCCCGCCACCAGCAGGTCCGCCAGGGCCTCGGCGTCGGCGGCCTTGGGGTGCTGCGCCCGCAGCGTGGCCAGGTCCCGCACCGGGATCCGCGGCGCGGTCTGCAGCAGCCGTTCGGTCAGCGCCCGGCCGCCCACCCAGGTCACCCGCGCGGTCGCGGCACCCCCACGCAGCAGCAGCCGGACCGTCGACGCCACCAGCGCGCCGGCCCGCCGGGCGGCCCGCCGCCGGCTCGACTCCGAGCCCTCCTCCATCTCGCGCGACATCGAGGCCAGCGCCTCCGCCGCCGCCTCCGGACCCATCTCCGCCCCCGCCGTCCCCGTCCCGTCATCCGGCGGTTCCGGCCGTCGCCTGCGCAGCAGTCCCATGCCGTCCCCCGTACCCGCCGCCCGGAACCGCTACGCCGTCGACCGGCCCGCGCCACCCGACCGGCCCGCCGGGTGGCGGGGGCCGACCGACCCGGTCCACCCCCTGTGACCCCCGTCACCACGCCGACCCCGGCGGTGCGCCGCGCGGACACCCCCTCCGGCGCGAGAATGATCGGGTGTCCGCCCCCTCAGAGCTGCCGCGCTACTCCGGCCAGACGTCCTGCGGTGCCGACATGCGCACCCCGCTGCGGGACTTCCTCCGCACCGAGACCGGCAGCGCCGCATTCCTGCTCGCCGCCACCCTGGCCGCCCTGGTCTGGGCGAACGTCGCCGCCGGGTCGTACGAGTCCTTCTGGGAGACCGTCCTCGCCCTGCGGCTCGGTGACGCCGGCATCTCCCTCGACCTGCGCGAATGGGTGAACAGCGGCCTGATGACGCTGTTCTTCTTCGTGGTCGGGCTGGAGGCCCGCCGGGAGTTCGACATGGGCGAGCTGCGCGAGCGCCGCCGGATCGCGCTGCCGCTGATCGCCGGGGTGTTCGGGATGGTCGTCCCCGTCGCGATCTTCCTCGCGGTCAACGCCGGGGACGGCGAACTGCACGGCTGGGGCACCGCGATGTCCACGGACACCGCCTTCGCCCTCGGCATGCTCGCCCTCTTCGGCAGCCGGCTGCCGGAGTCGCTGCGCACCTTCATCCTCACCGTCGCCGTCGTCGACGACTTCGTCGCCCTGGGCGTCATCGCCGTCGCGTACAGCGGCAGCATCGAGGTGCCGGCCCTGCTGGCGGGCCTCGGCATCCTCGCGGTGATCCTGCTGGCCAGGGCCGCCGGCCTGCGCCGCGGCGGCGTGTACGCGCTGCTCGCGGTGGCGCTCTGGGTCGCCCTGCTGAAGTCGGGCGTCGACCCGGTGGTCACCGGTCTGGCGATGGGCCTGCTGACGTACGCCTACCCGGCGTCCCGCGGCGACCTGGAGCGGGCGAGCGACCTGTTCCGGCTGTTCCGCGAGCAGCCCACCCCGGAGCTGGAACGCACCCTGCGGGCCGGCCTGGCCACCGCGATCTCCCCGAACGAGCGGCTCCAGCAGGTCTACCACCCGTGGACGAGCTACGTCATCGTGCCGCTGTTCGCGCTCGCCAACGCGGGCATCACCTTCTCCGAGGAGCAGCTGACCCGGGCCCTGCACTCGCCGGTCACGCTCGGCATCGTCCTCGGCTACGTGCTCGGCAAGCCGGTCGGCATCCTCGGCTCGACGCTGCTCACCACCGCGTTCAGCCGCGGCCGGCTGCGGCCCCCGGTCGGCTGGGGCGCGGTGGCGGCGGGCGGCGCGATCGCCGGGGTCGGGTTCACGGTGTCGCTGCTGATCGCCACGCTGGCGTTCGACGGCCCGCTGCTGGACGAGGCCAAGGTCGGCATCCTGGCCGCGGTGGTCTGCGCCTCGGCCGTGACCTGGGTGATCACCCGGCTGATCGCGCTGATGCCGCGGACCGGCCGGATGCGGGCGCTGCTCGGCACCTCCGAGTCCATCATCGACCTGGCGGCCTCCGTGGACGCCGAACGCGACCACGTCCGCGGCCCGCTCGACGCGCTGGTGACCGTCGTCGAGTACGGCGACTTCGAGTGCCCGTACTGCGGCCAGGCCGAACCCGTCGTCCGCGAGCTGCTGGCCGGTGCCGGGGACATCCGCTACGTCTGGCGCCACCTGCCGCTGAACGACGACGTAGTAGGAGTCGTCGGAGCTGTACGGGGTGTCCGCCGGGGCCTCCCGCAGGGCGGCCGGGGCGGGCGTCGCCAGCAGCTTCGCCTCCTCGGCGGAGGGCGCGGCGCCGAGCGTCTGCCGCGGGTTCACCACCTGGTGCAGTGCCTGGAGCGAGCGGGCCAGCGGTGCCTGGCGGGTCTGGGCGTAGAGGGCGTTGGCGACCTGGCTGGTGAAGGTGGACAGGGTCACGGTGGAGCCGTCCGGCAGGGTGACCGGCGCGGTGCGCAGGTGGTCGCGCAGGGCGTCGAACTTGGCCCGGGTGTCGGGGCCGGCGAAGGCGCAGCGCGGCGCGCCCGCCGCCTGGCAGCGCCTGAGGTACTCGCCGAGGGCGAGTTCGAAGCCGGTGGCGCGCTGCCGGTCGTACTCGAGGCCGTTGCGCAGGCGCAGTTGCGGGTCGACGTTGCCGTCGACGATCAGCGCGCGCACCTTGTCGGGGTACATGTTGGCGTAGGTGGCGCCGATCAGGGTGCCGTAGGAGAAGCCGGCGTAGGTGAGTCCGGTGTCGCCGACGGCCTGCCGCATCCGGTCGAGGTCGCGGACGACGTTCATGGTGGACATGTGCTTGACCAGTTCGCCGGCGTTGCGGGCGCAGGCGTCGGTGTAGTCCTTGTCGGCGGCGAGGGTGCCGCTGATCTCGTCCCGGGTGACCGGTACGCCGACCGCGCGGTCGAAGACGGCGGCCGCCTCCTCGTCGGTGGTGAAGCACTTGAGGGGGTTGCTCCGGGTGACGCCGCGCGGGTCGAAGCCGATCAGGTCGAAGCTGTCCGTGACGCGGGGCTCGAACCTGGTGGTGGTGGCCCAGAGGTACCCGCTGCCGCCGGGGCCGCCGGGGTTGAGGAAGAGCGAGCCGATCCGCTTGGCCGGGTTCCCGGCGCGGCGGCGCATCATCGCGATGCCGATCTTCTCGCCGGACGGGTGCGCGTAGTCGAGGGGAACGGGGTAGACGGCGCAGTCGTAGATCTTCGGGTCGGGCTTGGACGGGTCGGGGTTGCACGGTGTCCAGGCGACCGGCTCCACCGTGGCCAGCGCCCGGTCCGGTGCGGCCGAGGCGGTGGCGGCCGTGCCGGTGACGAGGGCGAGCGCGCTGGTGAGCGCGACGGCCAGGGTTGACAGGCGTAACAAGGGACCTCCCGGTGTCGGCAAACCCGACCAGCGTGCCAGCCCGCCGCCGCCAGGGGAAGACGCGTACACGACATGCCCGGTGACGCACCGTCGGCCGGAGCCCGCCGGAGCCGTCCCCGCGTTCGAACGATGCCGCCGTCGGCGCGGAGCACCCGGCCGTTGACCCGGTGGCCCGGGGCTCGCCAGGAAGGCGACGACCTCGGCGATGTCCTGCGGGGTGCCGAGCCGCTGCAGCGGCGGCCGGGCGGCGGGGCGGGGCGATCGTCTCCTCGTCCTTGCCGTGCAGGAACCGGTCGGTGGCGGTCGGACCGGGCGCGACCGCGTCGACCGTGGTGTCGCGGCCGCGCAGCTCGCGGGCCAGGATCAGGCTCATCGCCTCGACGGCCCGCCCTCTTCGCCGACCCCGGGCTCTCCCGCCGGATGCGCGACGCCGTCTTCGCCCAGGTCCTCGCCGAACCGGCCGCCCCCGACGACGGGGCCCGCTGCGCACCGCAGCCCTGCGCCTGCACGCCCAGCTCGGCCCGGCCGCCGGCAGCGCCCTGGAGCCGGCCGAGACCACCCTCCTCCGGCGCCGGCTGGAACGCCTCGC
>NZ_JBEYFP010000577.1:0-3862 GCF_040634455.1 Kitasatospora sp. NPDC007106 | reverse complement strand
TGCGGAACACCGTCACCGCGAGGCCGGCGCAGGCGGTGTCGCCGGTGGCGGAGGCCGCGCCGCCGCCGTCGAGGACCTTCGTCCACGTCCCCGGCGGCAGGCCCACGTCGTAGGTGCTGCCGGTGGGGTTGTAGACGACGACGGTGTCGTAGCTCGTGGGCGCCGCGGCGTCGGAGCCGATGCGGCCGACCACCACGGAGCCGTCCACCTGGGCGGTCATCTGGTTGTGGACGGCGTCCCAGCCGGTGAGGCGCAGCGCCGGTGCGGCCTTCCGGAGCGCGACGGCGTCCTTGTAGTAGCGGAACACGGCCGCGTTGGCGGTCTTGTCGCCCCAGTGGATCGCGTTCACCGTGTCGGAGGCGTTGTAGGAGTTCTTCGCCGTGGCGTAGTCGCCCCCGACGACCTTGGAGCGGAGGAACTCGTCACCCTCGGCGATGACCGGGATCCCCTGGGAGGTGAGCACCATGCCGACGGCGAACCGGTCGATCCGGCCGGCCGTTCCGGCTGCGCCGCCGCTCGCCCCGGAGTAGGTGATCTTGTCGTAGAGGTTCAGGTTGTCGTGGATCGAGGCGTAGTTCACGGTCTGCTCGGGGTCGTAGGCGAACGCCGGGCTCCACAGGTCGGACAGGACGGCGGTGCTCTTCGCGTCCGTCGGTGAGCCGCGCATGCCGAAGGCGATGGCGCCGGGGTTGCCCGAACCGCCCATGTAGGCCATGACGTCGTCGTCCGTGCCGCCCCGGATCGCGTCCCGGTAGACGCCGTTGAAGACGCCGACGTGCGCCGGTGCGAGGGCCGGGACGGTGCCGTAGCGCACCTTCTGGGCCTCCTGCGGGTCGGCGGCGGCGCTCCACGGCTCCCCGTACAGCAGGAGGTTGCGGTCCGGGTAGGTGGTGTTGAGGTAGCCCGCCCAGGCGGAGACGCTGCTGTAGCGGTGCACCCCGGCGAGGTCGAAGCGGAATCCGTCGACGTCGTAGTCGCGGACCCAGTGCTCCAGCGAGTCCCGGATCATGCGGCTGACCATCGGGTTGCCGTCGTCGATCGAGTTGCCGGTGGCGGACAGGTCGGTCGGCGTGTAGTACTTCCCGGTGATGCCGCCGAAGACGTTCTTGTCGTAGGTGTGGTTGTAGACCACGTCCATGACCACGCGGATGCCGTTGCGGTGGAATCCGTCGACCATGTCCTTGAACTCGCGGATCCGGTCCTCCGGCGCGCTGAACTGGGAGTACTGCTCCTCGGGGACGTTGTAGTCGACCGGGTCGTAGCCCCAGTTGGGCACGGTGCTGCCGAAGTCGAACGAGGGCATCAGCTGGACGGTGGTGACGCCCAGTTCCTTGAGGTGGTCGATGCCCGTCCTGGCGCCGCCGGCGGTGGTGGTGCCGGTCTGCACCAGGCCGAGGAACTTCCCGCGCTTGGCAGGGTCCACCCCGGAGCTGGCGTCGACGGTGAAGTCGCGGACGCTCAACTCGTAGACGACGGAGTCCTCCCGATCGGCGAGGGCGGGCCGCGGGGCCCGGCTGCCGCCGGTCGGCGCGACCGAGGCGGTGTCGACGACGACGCCCTGGGTGGTGCCGGGCCTGACCATCTGGGCGTAGGGGTCGCGGACGGCGGTGCCGCGCACGGAGAACTGGTAGGCCTGGTCCTTGAGGTCGCCGCCGACCACGGCCTGGTAGACGGCGGAGTAGCCGCTCACGGTCACCGGGGTCATCGGGTGGCTGGTGCCGCCGACGCTGACGCTGACGTCGGAACTGTCGGGCGACCAGAGCCGGAAGGTGGTGCCGGTGGGGGAGTAGATCGCGCCGAGCGTGGCGGGGGTGTCGGTGGCCTCGGTGCTCCGCACCGTCGTCAGGTGCGTGGCGGCGGAGTAGGAGAACGTGGTGGCCGCCCCGTCCGCGGGGACGGTGAAGCCGATGTTCGCGCCGCCCGCCGCCCCGCCGGCACCGTAGTTCTCCGTCCAGGACTGTCCGACGGTGACCTTGGTGTTCCACGCCCCGGCGGGGATCGCGGTCGTGGTGTAGCTGTAGACGCCGTCGCCGTCCGGGTCCTGCAGGGTGGTGGCCGCGCAGGTCGGTGCCCAGTCGGCGCCGCAGCCGAGTTCGGACTGGTAGTCGCCGACGGCGGTGACGACCGGCCGGACGGAGCTGTCGACCAGGTGCGTGGCCGGGTCGTAGACGAACGCGACCGAGGCGCCGCCCGCGGGCACGGTCACGGACAGGTTGGCGCCGCCCGCCGCGCCGCCCGCGCCGTAGTTCTCCGTCCAGCCGTTGTCGATCGCGACCTTGTACTCGTAGCTGCCGGCGGGCAGGGCGAAGGCGGCCGCCCACCGTCCGTCGGAGCGCTGCGCGAGCTGCGCCCGTGGGCAGTCGGGCTGCCAGTCGCCGGAGCAGCCGATCTCGCTGTCGAAGGTTCCGGGCAGGCTGACGGCGGCCGGCGCGGCGTCGGCCGTGGACGCCGTGAGCGACACGAGGGCGGTGGCGAGCAGGAGGAGCACCGCGAACGACGCCGTCCTGGCCGATCTTGCGCGCGGAAAGGTGTGAGCCATGGGGGACTGCCTCCCGGGCGGCCCGGGACGTCGGCGCGACGGCGTGTGGGGGCACGTCGCGGCCGTCCCGGGTGAAGGGTGGGTGGGGGTGCGCGGGGGGTCGCCGACCGGTGGGACGGGCGATCCCGGCCCGCGGGGGCGGTGGGGTGCGTCGCGCGACCGACGATCCCGCCGTCCTGAGGACACGTCAAGTCAGGGCGCACGGGGTTTCTGCAATTTGCAGCAAGGGCATTCGCTCCGTGCCGATGCCGACGGACCGGAGCGCGCGGACGGGGGAGGTTTGGCGGGCCGCCCGCGGAATCTTGTATGGTTCCTCGCGAATCATCCAGAGGGGTGGAGGGACCGGCCCTACGAAGCCCCGGCAACTCCCCGGTCGAACCGGCGTCCGAAGTACGCGCCGCGCCGCCCGGGATCAGTGCCAACTCCGGCCTGCCGCCACTGTGGCGCGGGAAAGATGAGGAGACACGGTGCTCTCTGTGCTGTCCTTCGCCCGGGCGCTTCCCGCCCCGGTCTCTCCGCGTACCCGTCCCGTGCCCGGCGCAGCCACTCGGCCGACTTCTCCGGCCTGTCCTCGCTGACCACCCCCGCTCCCGCGCGGAGCGTCCGTGGGCGGGGCCCCCGCCGCTCACGGGATCTGAGACGGAGTACCCATCATGGAGAACACCAGCGGCGTCGGCGTGCTCGACAAGGTCACCTCGATCCTCGGCACCCTGGAGGCCGGTCCCACCACCCTGGCCGGACTCGTGGCCGCCACCGGCCTGGCACGGCCCACCGCCCACCGGCTCGCCGTCGCACTGGAACAGCACCGCCTGGTCGCCCGCGACCTGCAGGGACGGTTCGCCCTCGGCCCCCGGCTCACCGAGCTGTCGGCGGCCGTCGGCGAGGACCGCCTGCTGTCCGCGGCCGGCCCGGTCCTGGCCCACCTGCGCGACCTCACCGGCGAGAGCGCCCAGCTCTACCGCCGGCAGGGCGAGGTCCGGATCTGCGTGGCCGCCGCCGAACGCCTCTCCGGCCTGCGGGACACCGTGCCGGTGGGCATCGCCCTCCCGATGAAGGTCGGCTCCGCGGCGCAGATCCTGCTCGCCTGGGAGGAGCCCGAACGCCTCCACCGCGGCCTGCAGGGCGCCCGCTTCACCGCCACCGCCCTCAGCGGCGTACGGCGCCGCGGCTGGGCCCAGTCCATCGGCGAACGCGAGGCCGGGGTCGCCTCCGTCTCCGCACCCGTGCGCGGTCCGGCCGGCCGGGTCGTCGCCGCCGTCTCCGTCTCCGGGCCGATCGAGCGGCTCACCCGGCACCCCGGCGCCCGGCTCTCCCAGGCCGTCG
>NZ_JBEYFP010000576.1:0-3874 GCF_040634455.1 Kitasatospora sp. NPDC007106 | reverse complement strand
GTGGGGGTGGGGATGGCGGTGCGGCACAGTGCGCTTCCGACTCGCGCAGTTCCCCGCGCCCCCTGGCAGTGCCCCCCGAGCGAGGGGCACGTGGGGGTGGGGTGCGCAGCGGCCTTCCGGTTTTGTGTGGTTCGGCGCGCCCCGGGTGGTGGGCGTCGGGCGGGCGGGGAGCTGGGAGGATGGGGGCATGCGCATCGCGGTGACGGGTTCCACGGGTCTGATCGGTTCCGCTCTTGTCCGCTCGCTACTCGCGGACGGGCACGAGGTGGTACGGCTGGTGCGGCAGCGCAGCCGGGTGGGGCGGCAGCCGGACGGGACGGTCGGGATCGGCTGGAACCCCCACCTGCTGCAGATCGACACGGCCGGGCTGGAGGGCACCGACGCGGTGGTGCACCTGGCCGGCGCCGGGGTCGCGGACCGGCGGTGGACGCAGGCGTACCGGCAGGAGATCCACGACAGCCGGGTGCTGGGCACGGAGACCGTGGCGGGTGCGCTGGCGAAGCTCAAGCGGCCGCCGAGGGTCCTGGTGAGCGCGTCCGCGGTCGGCTACTACGGCCAGACCGGCGACCGGGTCGTCGACGAGGACTCGCCGGCCGGGGACGACTTCCTGGCCCGGGTGTGCGTCGAGTGGGAGGCTGCCGCCCGGCCCGCGGAGGACGCCGGGATCCGGGTGGTGCACCCGCGCACCGGGCTGGTGCTGTCCGCGCGCGGCGGTGCGCTCGGCCGGATGCTGCCGCTGTTCCGGCTGGGGCTGGGCGGCCGGCTGGGGTCGGGCGGGCAGTACTGGAGCGTGCTGTCGCTGGCGGACGAGGTGGCCGCCATGCGGTTCCTGATCGACCGTGCGGAGATGTCCGGCCCGGTCGACCTCACCGGTCCGCGTCCGGTGACCAACGCGGAGCTGACGGAGGTCCTCGGGCGGGTGCTGGGGCGGCCGACGGTGCTGGCGGTGCCGGAGTTCGCGCTGAAGACGGTGCTCGGCGAGATGGCCGTCGAGGTGGTGGGCAGCCACCGGGTGCTGCCGGAGCGGCTGTTGGCGGCCGGCTTCCGGTTCCGGCACCCGGACGCGGAGTCGATGGTGCGGGCGGCCCTGCTGGCCTGAAGGACCCGCGCGGGAACCGGACAGGAGACGGGCGGGAACCGGGCGGGAACCGGGCAGGAGACGGGCAGGACTGAGAGGGTCCGGTTCCGGGTAAGCGCCGTCGTACGTGGGGCGGACCCGGTCCGCCCACCGGGCGCACAGGGGCGCACGGTTGCAGACGGAGGGCGCGCCGTCGCGCCCTCCGTGACCGTGCGCGCCCGGCGCCGCCGGATCGCCGCTGGTCCGGCGCACGCTCGGTGACCGGGCCCCTCCGCAGTGCCACCACGATCCGGTGGCCGGACCCGATTCCACCGGCCGCGCCGGTCTGATCAGCACATTGACGGGGCATCACGTTTGACGGACCGTACCCGGCACCCCGCTGCCCGCCTCGGCCGGAGCTCCACGGGCCCGGCCGCCGCCGCGCGGGCCCGGAGGCCGCCGTCAGGGAGGGAGCACACCCGTGCCCGCATACGACTTCATCCGCCGTTCCCGCCAGCCGTCCGACCCGGACGTGGTCGTGGTCGGTGCCGGCCTCGCGGGCCTGGCCGCCGCCCGCGCGCTGACCGGACAGGGCCTCAGCGTCCAGGTCCTGGAGGCCGCCCGGCGCATCGGCGGCCGGATGGCCTCGGACGAGCTGGACGGATTCCGGCTCGACCACGGCATCCACCTGCTCAACACCGACCACCCGGAACCGGCCCGCCGGCTCGACCTCGACCGGCTGGACCTGCGCCCGCTGGCCCCGGGCGTCCTGGTGCACAGCGCCGGCCGCCGCTACCGGGCAGGCGTCCCCCAGCAGGCCGCCGGACGCGGGGCGCTCGGCGGGGCGCTGGGCAGCCCGCTCGAACGGGCCCGGCTGGCCGCCTCGCTGAACCGGCTCGCCGCCACGCCCGTCCCCCGGCTGCTCGCCCGGCCGGAGACCACCGCGGCCCGCGCGCTGGCCGACCGCGGCCTCGGCGGGCGGACCGTCGACGGCTTCCTGCGGCCGCTGCTGGGCGCGCTGCTGGCCGACCGCTCGCTGACCACCAGCAGCCGGGTGGCCGACCTGGTGCTGCGCTCGTACGCCCGGGGCCGGCTCTGCCTGCCCGCCGGCGGGACGGCCTCGGTGCCCGCACAGCTGGCCGAGGGACTGCCGGCCGGCACGGTGCGGACCGGGGTGGCGGTCACCGCGGTGTCCGCGGACGGCGTGGAGACCGCCCGGCACGGCCGGGTGGGCGCGCAGGCCGTGGTGCTGGCCTGCGACGCCCGCTCCGCGGCCGCGCTGCTGCCCGGGCTGCGGCTGCCGGACTTCCACCCGGTGACCACGTACTTCCACGCGGCGGACCGCTCGCCGCTGGGCGAGCCGGCACTGCTGCTGGACGCCGACCGGTCCGGGGTGTCGCACACGCTGGTGCTCAGCGACGTGCACCCCTCGTACGCGCCGGCCGGGCGGGCGCTGGTGGCGACCACGGTGCTGGGCCGGCGGGGCTACGACATCGGCGGCCCGGCCGGTTTCGAGCCGATGGTGCGCCGGCGGCTGGCCGAGCTGTACGGCGCTTCCACCGCCGGATGGGAGTTCCTGAGCGTCCGCCACGCCCCGGACGCGGTGCCGGCGATGCCCGCCCCGCACCACTTCCGCCGGTCGGTACGGGTGCTGGCCGGGCTGTACGTGTGCGGCGACCACCGGGACACCAGCAGCGTGCAGGGCGCCCTGGTGTCCGGGCGCCGGGCCGCGCAGGCGGTGCTGCGCGACCTCGGGCTGGAGACGGCGGTGCGGGCCTCCGACGTGGCGGCCTGACCGTGCCCGTCCGGCGGCCCGCCGTCGTGGCGGGCCGCCGGACGGCGCTCAGATCACCCCGGCCTGGCGGGCGGCCTCCTCGAAGGCCCGCACGGTCGGGGTGGCCCGGTAGGGGGCGAGGCGGCGGTGGAAGTCCCGCAGGTACTCCACCGTGCGGGCGGAGCGCATCTCGCCGGCGGCGCGCAGCGACTCGCCCGCCATCGTGCAGGACTCCTCGACCTCGCCCATGCCGAGCCGCGAGGTGGCCAGCACCAGGCGGCAGAGGATCCGGCTGCGGGCGTAGGCGGGGGCGCGCAGCCGCAGCGACTTCTCGGCGTGCTGGGCGGCGGGCCGCCACTGCTGCAGGTCGCGGTAGCAGTGCGCGAACTCGTCGGCCAGCTGGGCCTCGTCGAAGTAGCGCGACCAGGACGGCGCCTCGTCGCCCGGCCGGGCGGTGGCCAGCGCCCGCTCGCAGCGGACCATCGCCGCGGTGCAGGCGCGGACGTCGCCGAGCAGCGCGTGGCCGCGGGCCTCGGCGGCGTGCATCAGCGCCTGGACGACCGGGGCCGCCGTGGTGCCGACGCCCTGCTGGGCGACCCGGGCGAGCTGGATCGCCTCCCGGCCGTGGCCGAGGTGGACGGCCTGCTGGCTCATGGTGGTGAGCACGAAGCCACCGAGCACGCGGTCCCCCGCGGCCTGGGAGAGCCGCAGCGACTGGACGAAGTACCGCTGGGCGAGGCCGTGCGCGGCGATGTCGAAGGACGTCCAGCCGGCCAGCCTGGTGAGGTCGGCGACGGCGCCGAACAGCGCCCGGCCGATCTGCTCGCCGTAGCGGCCGCGCAGCATCGGCTCGGCCTCGCTCTCCAGGTAGCGGACCAGGGCCTGCCGGGCGTGGCCGCCGCCGTAGGCGTGGTCGAGCGCCCGGAAGAGGTCGCCGACCGCGCGGATGGCGGCGATGTCGCCGCGGCCGACCCGGACGGCCGGGCGGGAGTCCCGGCCGGGGGCGTTCTGCTCGGCGCCCTCGGTGCCGGGGAGCGGCCGGC
>NZ_JBEYFP010000575.1:0-3883 GCF_040634455.1 Kitasatospora sp. NPDC007106 | reverse complement strand
CGAACCGCAGCTGGCCCGCGCGGAACCGCCGCGCGCGCTCTGGGAGGACGCGCCGCTCGTGCTCGTCGGCGACGACCTCGCCGAGTCGTGCTCCGGGCTGCCCCGGCGAGCCGGCGTGCTGCTGCTCGGGCTCGACCTCGACGACGGCAGCGTGTGGGTGCGGGCCGTGCGCCTCGGCGCCGAGCACGTGCTCTTCCTGCCCGACGCGCAGGCGTGGCTGCTCGATCGGATCGCCGACGCGGCGGAGGGCGTCGGCCCGCCCGCGCTCACCGTCGGCGTGCTCGGCGGCCGCGGCGGTGCCGGCGCCTCCACCCTGGCCTGCGCGCTCGCCGTGACCGCGGCCCGCAGCGGCCACCGCACCATGCTGGTCGACGCAGACCCGCTCGGCGGAGGGCTCGACGTGCTGCTCGGCGGCGAGACTGCCGAAGGGCTCCGCTGGCCTGATCTCGCCGGCTCCCGCGGGCGGATCGGCGGGGCCGAACTCACCGACGCGCTGCCGGAACTGCAGGGCCTCAGGGCTCTCTCCTGGGACCGCAGCGACTGCCTGGCCATCCCGCCGGAGGCGATGCGCAGCGTGCTCGCCGCGGCACGGCGCCGCGGCGGCCTGGTGGTGGTCGACCTGCCCCGCCACCTCGACCCCGCCGCCGCCCGGGCGTTGGAGCAGATCGACACCGCCCTGCTCGTGGTGCCCGCCGAACTGCGCGCCCTGGCCGCCGCGGACCGCGTGGCCGCGGCCGCCCGGATGCGGCTCACCGACCTGCGTGCGGTGGTGCGCGTGCCCGGCCCGGTCGGCCTCCCCGCCGCCGAGATCGCCCGCAACCTGCGGCTCGCCTTCGCCGGCGAGCTCCCGCCGGAGCCCGGGCTCGGCCTCGACGTCGAACGCGGAATGCCGCCCGGTCTGCGGGAACGCGGCCCGCTCGCCCGTTTCTGCAGCGGCTTCCTGAGCGAGGTCATGCCGCCGGTGGCCGCCGCGGGCGGTGCGTCATGACCGATCGTCTTCCGCGTCGGCGGCTGTCCGGCGGCCCCTGGGCCCAACCCGCGCAGCACCGCCGACGCCTCGGTACCGCCCTTCGGCTCGGCGGCGGTGGCTCACTGCGGACGGCCGCGGCCCTCCGCCCCGACGGACACCGCCCCGGGCCCGCCGCAGCGGTCGGCCAGCGGACCCAGGACGACACCGCGCACGGCCGCGGAGCCCTGCTCGACGCCGTCCGCCTCCACCTGGCCGAGACCGGCGCCCTGCCCACCACCGGGTCCGTCGCCGCCGCACTGCGTGCCAACCTGCCGACCCTGGGCGGCGACGACGTGCTCGACACCGTGCGCGCGATCCAGGCCGAACTGGTCGGGGCCGGTCCGCTCCACGAGCTCCTCGACCGCCCCGAGGTGACGGACGTGCTCGTCAACGGGCCTGACGACGTGTGGATCGACTGCGGCCGCGGTCTGCAACGGGCACCCGAGGTGCGCTTCCCAGACCGCGAGGCCGTCCGGCGGCTCGCCCACCGGCTGGCAACCGCGGCGGGCCGCCGACTCGACGACGCCATGCCCTGGGTCGACGCCCGCCTCCCCGACGGCACGCGGCTGCACGCCGTACTGCCGCCCATCGCCGCCGGCGGCTGTACCCACATCTCCCTGCGGATCTGCCGGGCGCGCCCGTTCACCCTGGACGAACTCGTCGCCGGCGGCACGCTCACCGGGCCCGGGGCCGACCTGCTCCGCGGTGTGCTCCGTGCCCGGTTGTCGCTGCTCATCAGCGGTGGCACCGGCTCCGGCAAGACGACACTGCTGGCCGCCCTGCTCGGACTCGTCGGACCGGACGAGCGGATCGTCGTCGTCGAGGACTCGGCTGAGCTCCGCCCCGACCACGCCCACGTGGTGCGTCTGCAGAGCCGCCCGCCGAATCAGGAAGGACTGGGCGAGCTCACCCTCCGCGACCTCGTCCGGCAGGCCCTGCGGATGCGCCCCGACCGACTGGTCGTCGGTGAGGTCCGCGGCGCCGAGGTCGTCGACCTGCTCGCCGCACTCAACACGGGACACGACGGGGGGTTCGGCACCGTCCACGCCAACGCGGCCGCCGATGTGCCGGCCCGCCTCGAAGCGCTCGGATCGCTCGCCGGGCTCGACCGGCTCTCGCTGCACAGCCAGCTCCGGGCCGCCGTCGACCTGGTCGTCCACCTCGTCCGGGATCCGGCCACCGGGCAGCGGCGGATCGCCGAACTCCACACCGTGGAGGGCGATGCCCGCGGCCTGACCGCCACCCGACCCGCCCTGCTCTTCCGGTCCGACGGCCGGTGCGCGACCGGGCCGGGCTGGGCCGCACTGCAGCACGCCTGCGCCGAGCGCGGCGTCGCCCTCGCGGGGAGGCCGGAATGACGCTCCGCCAACTGGAGGCCCTGTGGGGCCTGGCGCTCTGTGGGACGGCCGGGCTGGCGTGGTGGCTGCTCGAATCGGCCGTCGCCGGGCCGAAGCGCGACCGGGCGGCATCCGGTGAGCGGAGGCGGCCGTGAGCGGGCCGTCGAGAGGGACGACAGCCTTCGCCGGCCCGCCGGCCGCGCATCCGGGCGGCACACTGCGGCACCGGGCCGGCCCCAGGCGTGCCCACCGACTGCTCGGCACCACGGACGGGTACCCTTCCGGGCGCAGCGGAGCGGCCCTGCACGCAGTCACCCGGCGCATGACGGCGGCCGGACAACGGCCGCGGTGGCTGATCCCCGAACTGGTCCTGCTGCCGATCGGGATCGCGGCAGGCCACGCCACCCGGTCCCCGGTCCCGTTCCTCGCCGCGGCCGTCGGGATCCTGCCCCTGCGGCGACTGCGCGCCCGGCGCCGGACGGCCGAGGAGGCACGCCGTCGCGCGGCGGCCGTGATCGAGCTGTGCACCGCCCTGGTCGGCGAGCTCCGCAGCGGCGCCACCGCCGAGTACGCCCTGCAGACCGTCATCGGCCGCGGGGCCGCACTCCGGTACGGCCTCGGCGCCGAACCGTCCGCCCGGCTCGCGGCGGCCCGCTACGGAGCCGACGTTCCCGCCGCCCTCCGCCTAGTCGCCGAACTGCCGGGAGGCCGCGGCGCCGCAGCCGTGGCCGCCTGCTGGCAGGTGAGCGCCGACAGCGGTACAGGTCTGCTGGCCGGCCTGGACCAGCTCGGCGATGCCCTGCGGTCCGAACGCGCCCTCGCGGAGGAGGTGGCCGGTGAACTGGCCGGTTCCCGGGCGACGGTCGCGCTGCTGGCCGCGCTTCCCGTGTTCGCCCTCCTGCTCGGCACGGCCCTCGGTGCCCACCCGTTGTCGACACTGCTGCACACGCCGGCAGGGCTGGCCTGCCTCGCCGTCGGCGCCGTGCTGGAGACCACGGGACTGCTCTGGACGGCCAGGATCGTCAGGGCCGCCGAGGACGGTCCCCCGGCCGACCCGGACCGGGCAGCGGACGAGGACTGTGGGCGGCGTGCGGCGCGGTCTCCCTGCGGACTCACCCGCCGACGCGCGGACCACCGGGAACCTCCGAGGCGGCCGCACCCCGGCACCTCGGGGGAGGCGGTGGCCGGGTGACCGCCCTCACCGCGCTGACCGCCGCACTGTCAGCCGCCCTCGCGGTGCCGGCACTCCTGCCCGGTCCGGCACGGCGGCGCGACCTCCGACGGCGCCTGCAGCGCTGTCTGTCCAACCATCGTGTCAGCCCTCGCCCCGGCGACCGCCGCCGCTCCCGCCGAACACGGAGGCCGCCGCGCAGGCTGCCGGGCCGCGCCTGGTGCTTGCCGCTGGCCGTCGGCCTCGGTACGGCCGCCGCCGTGGGCGGAGCGGTGGGTCTCGTGGCCGGGGCCGGGGATCCGTCCTCGTCGTCTCGGTGCTGCTCGTCGGCCTGCTGCCGGAGAAGGACTCGGTCTTCGTCGCCTC
>NZ_JBEYFP010000574.1:0-3905 GCF_040634455.1 Kitasatospora sp. NPDC007106 | reverse complement strand
CCGGCAGGTCCCGGCCCGCGTACGGGGGCGGTGCCTGGGCCGACACCACCACCCGCACCCGGCGGCGGTAGACCGCCCAGACCGCGTCGGCCACCGCCCAGGCGAGGGCCGCCCCCATGCTGTGCCCGACCAGCACCACGTCCTCGTACGGCAACTCGCAGATCTCCCTGGCGAGTTCCACCGAGAGGTCGTCCAGGCGGTCGGTGAGCGGCTCCGCCACCCGGTCCTCGCGGCCCTTGAGCTGGACCAGGACCACGTCCGCGCGGGCGGCCAGCGCCTGCGCCCAGCCCCGGTACGCGGACATCCCCCCGCCGGCGTGGTGGAAGCACACCACGGCCTGCCGGTGGCCGCCCGCGTACCGGCGCAGCAGCCGGCTGCCTGCCGGCCGGATCGGCGGTGCCATCAGGCGCCGGACCCGGCGTGCGGCCGTTCGCGGCCCGGCAGGATGACGGGCCGCAGCCGGGTGCGGTAGCGGTCGGCCAGCTCGCGGTACTCGGCGGCGGTCTCGTCCAGGACGGCGACGTCGCTGTCGCTGAGGGTCATCAGCACGGAGGCGGGGTTGCCGGCGATCAGGCTGCGCGGCCGGTACTGCGGGCCCGCGCTGAGCACCACACCGGCGGAGATCCGCGAACTCTCGCCCACGGTGACGCCGTTGAGGACGACGGCGCCGATGCCGACGACCGTTCCGGCGCCGATCGTGCAGCCGTGCAGCAGGGCGCCGTGCGCCACCGTGACGTCCGTGCCGAGGACCAGCGGGTGGTCGGGGTCCGAGTGCAGCATCGCGTGGTCCTGCACGTTGGAGCCGCGGCCGATGCGGACGGGTCCCTTGTCGCCGCGGACGGTCACGCCCGGCCAGAGGCTGACGTCCGCCCCGATCTCGACGTCGCCGATGACGACCACGTCGTCGAAGGCGTAGACGCTCGGGTGGATGCGGGGCTGGACGCCCTGGAAGCTGTACGTCTTCACGGCTCAGTTCTCCTGCTGGACGAGGGTGGCGAGGCGGGCGAGGCTCTGCAGGACCTCGTCCTTGGGCAGGCCGAAGTCGACGAGGCAGGCGATCTCGTCGACGCCCAGCGCCCGGAAGCCCTCCAGGGTGGCCCTGGCGCCCGCGACGTCGCCGATGAGCGAGCTGGAGGAGACGTAGCGCTGGAACACCATCTCGACGAAGGCGTCCCGGTCGTCGCCGAGGTTGTGCAGCGTGTCGGCCTTGTCCTTGGAATCGGCCTGCCCCGCGGTGGCGTGCTGGGTGACGAAGGAGCTCAGGTACTCGGTCATCGCGGGCCGCACCCGGTCCACGGCCGAGGCCGCGTCGGCGCCGACGTAGGTGTGCAGCATCAGCGAGACCACGCCCCGCGCGGGGTCGAGGCCGACCCGCTGCCGGGCGTCGCGGTAGATCGCGATCCGCTTCTCCAGCTCGGGCGGGCCGAAGTTGATCAGCGCGGAGAGCACGTTGAGACCGTTCTCACCGGCGAACCGCCATGCGTCCTCGCTCTTGGAGGAGGTCAGCCAGACCGGCAGCTCCGGCTGGACGGGGCGGGGGAAGGTCACGATCTCGTGGGTGTCGCCGAGCGGGTCCTTGCGCTGCACGGCGGTGCCGCGCCACAGGTCCTGGAGCTGTTCCCGTGCCTGGTTGAGCAGGTGGGAACGGTTCTCGTAGCCCTGCGGGTTGAGGACGAAGTCCCGGGCGTGCCACCCGGGTGCCAGCGCGAGGTCGACCCGTCCGCCGGAGAGGTTGTCGACCAGCGCCCACTCCTCGGCGGCGCGCAGCACGTCGTGGAGCGGCAGGTTGACGCTGCCGGCGCGGATCCGCACCTTCTCGGTGATCATCGCCAGTGCGGCGCCGAGGACGGCCGGGTTGGGGTAGGCGCCGCCGACCTCGGTGAAGTGCCGCTCCGGCGTCCAGATCGCGGTGAACCCGGCGCGGTCGACGTACCGGGAGACGTCCAGCAGGAGGTCGTACGGGTCACTGCCGCCGGTCAGCCCGGAGAAGAAGATGACGCCGAGGTCGGGGAGGTCCGACGACCGCCGGGCCTCCTGCGGCGCCGGGGCGGGAGCACCGACGGGGGCAGCGGTGGGGGCGGGGGCCGCCGGGCCGGACTTCAGCCGTGCCTTCAGGCCGGCCAGCCGGTCGGCGTCGAGGAAAGTGCCGTCAGACATGTGCGGGCTCCTCCAGCAGCAGTGCGGTGATCACGTCGGCGGTTTCGGAGACCGAGCTGTTCTCGTAGAAGTCCCGCACGGACAGGTCGAGTTGGAAGGTTTCGCGAAGCTTGTTGATCAGCTGGATGGCCATCAGCGAGTTGCCGCCGAGGTCGAAGAAGCCCAGGTCGGCGGAGGCGGCCGAGCCGCCGAGGAAACTCTCGAAGATCTGGCCGACGATCTGCCGGATCTCCTCCGCGGCGCCGTTCTCCTGATCCGCGGCGGCGGGAACCGCACCTCCGGGCTGCTGCGCGGGTCCGCTCGGGGCCGGCGTCGGCGCCGCAGGCGTGGCCGGGGCGGCGTCCGCGTCCACCGCGAAGCCCAGCGACGGCTCCACCCAGTGGACGAGCCTGTCGAACGCGTACGTGGGCAGGGCCGTCATCCGCCCGGCGGTGCTGTACTCCTCGACGGACACCTCCGGGTCGGCGGCCCAGCCGAGGGCGAGCGCGTCGGCGAAGGACTCCGCCTCGTGCTCCGGCTCGCCGAGGGTCTGGGCCAGTGCCGGCGCCGCCGCACCCGCCGCGGCGAAGTTCGTCCGCACCAGGTTGCTCATCGACCGGCCCGCGCCGATCTCGACGAACCTGTCGACGCCCAGCTCGCGCAGGGTGTCCACCGACCCGGCGAAGTCCACCCCGCGGACGAGGTGCTCCGCCCAGTAGTGCGGGTTGCGCGCCTCGTACTCGGTGAGCAGCCGGCCGGTGATGTTGGAGACCACCGGGATCCGCGGCGCCCGGAACTCGCAGGTCTTGAGGAAGGCGAGGAACTCGTCGGCGGCGTCCTGCATCAGCGGCGAGTGGAAGGCGTGCGAGGTGGCCAGCTGCTGGTGCTGGACGCCGACCTCGCCGGCCCGGGCGATCGCCTTCTCGATGCCGGCGTGGCTGCCCGAAAGGACCAGCTGGCGCGGCGAGTTGGTGGCCGCGACGACCAGCGTGCCGTCGCCGACGAGCTCGGCGAACGGGTCCAGGTCGGTGACGGCGAGCATCGCGCCGGGGGTGCAGCGGGACATCAACCGGGCGCGGGTGGCGACCAGTTCGGCCGCCGCGGGCAGGTCGAAGACGCCGGCGACGGTCGCGGCGACGATCTCGCCGAGGCTGTGGCCGAACAGGTAGCGCGGCGTGACGCCCGCGTCGAGGAGGGCGGTGGCGAGCGCGTACTCGACGGCGAACAGCAGCGGCTGGGCGACGGCCGTGTCCGTGATGTCGGTGCTCCCGCCCTGCTTCCCGGCGTCCAGCAGGTCGCTCAGGCGGAAGCCGGTGCGGGCGTCGACCGCGGCATTCGCCTCGGCGAGCCGGCGGGCGAAGCCCTCGTCGTGCGCGGCGAGCCCCGCGCCCATGCCCGGACGCTGGGTGCCCTGGCCGGCGAAGACGAAGGCGAGGTTGTCCGCGTCGGCCGCGGCCCCGGTGTGGTAGCGCTCGGCCTTCAGCCGGGCGACGGCCTCGGCCGGGTTCACCGCGGCCAACGCGGCGCGGTAGGGGTGGCGGGTGCGGCCCTCGCGCAGGGTGTGGGCGTACTCGGCCAGCGAGGCGTCCGGGTCGGCCGCCAGGTGTGCGGCCAGCGCGGCGCCCTGGCCGCGCAGCGCGGTCTCGGACCGGGCCGAGAAGGTCAGGATGCTCGGCCGGGCCCCGCCCGCGTCGGCGGTCCCGCTCGGCGCGGTGGTGCTCGGCGGTGGCCTTCTCGTCGCCCTCCATGGACTTGCCGCCGCCGGCGAG
>NZ_JBEYFP010000573.1:0-3920 GCF_040634455.1 Kitasatospora sp. NPDC007106 | reverse complement strand
CACGTTCCCCCTGATGGCCGGCAGCCTCGACCGGTTCCTGCGCATCGTGCTGCTCCACCACGCGGCACTGACGGCACCGGTCGTGTTGGGGTACCACGACGGAGGCGACCTGGAGGAGGCCGTGGCCGGCTGGGTCGCGACCGTCGATGCGGCGGCCGCCGCCAGCGGCTTCTGGGAGCACCGCTTCTTCGTGCCGTCGCTGTACGACGTGCGGACGAGCGGAGGCGAGTGAGGCTGCCGTTGGCGCGCCGTCACAGGACGTGACGCGCCGCATCGGGACGGCCGACTTGCCTACGGACCTCGGCGGCACCCACGGGTACCTCTGCGCTCCGGGCTGAACCGGACGGGCCGCGCCGGCTGCCCGCGGGCGGGCGATCAGGTCCGGCAAACGGAGTGGTCCGGGCCGACCGCAACCAAATGCCCGGCACTCGGTGCGCGGAAGGGAGGCGCAGGGTGCCCGGGCGGCACCGTACGTCGGTCCGTCAGCCGCGTCCGTCGGGGACGTCGGCCGGGGCTTCGGTGGCCGGTTCGGTGGGGCGGAGCCGCTCGGTGGGGCCGCCGAAGGGGAGGTGGACGGTGCGGGTGGCGAGCAGCCAACGGCCGTCCGTCCTGCGGAAGGTGTCCTCGTAGTGGCCGACGTTGACGGGGAGCCGGGGCAGCAGCATGTCGCCCGTCCAGCCGTCGACGCGGTAGGTGGCGAAGTAGGAGGTGGCGGTGGCCGTGGTCGGTGAGTGGACGTCGACCAGGACGTTGCTGCACAGCCGGCGGGACAGGCGGTCGGCGGGCCGGGAGGCGAAGTAGCCCCGCAGGGCGTCGCGGCCCTCGATGCGGCGCTCGCCCGCCGGCCACTCCCAGACTCCGTCGGGGGTGAACAGCTCGGCGACGGTGCCGGGTTCGCCCAGGTCGAGGCGGTGCAGGAAGTCGATGAGCAGGCGCTCGCAGGCGTGTTCGGCCAGGAGCCGGTCCAGGGGTTCCGGCGTTTCGTTCGTCATCTCCGATGTCTACCGGACGGGAAGGGTGGAGGGCGAACCGATTTTCCCGCCCCGGCGGCTCAAAGGCGCTGAGGGGAGTGCCCGTTGGCGTCCGGGGCCGTGGCGGTGCGGGTGCGGAAGGTGCGGCGGTAGGTGTCCGGGGGCACGCCGACCGTGCGGTTGAAGTGCCGCCGCAGGGTCGTGGCGGTGCCCATGCCGGTGGCCGCCGCGACGGCGTCCACACTGTCGTCGGTGGTCTCCAGCAACTCCTGTGCGTGGCGGATGCGTTGGGTCAGCAGCCACTGCAGCGGGGTGGTGCCGGTGACCGACCTGAAGTGGCGGCCCAGGTGCCGCGAGCTCATCCGTGCCCGGCGGGCCAGGTCCTCCACGGTCAGCGGCCGGTCCAGCCGTTCGAGCACCCAGGGGAACAGGTCGGCGAGCGGGTGGTTGTCCGGGGCGGGCACCGGGGTGGTGACGAACTGGGCCTGGCCGCCGTCCCGGTGCGGCGGCACGACCAGGCGGCGGGCGACCGCGTTGGCCACCGACGAGCCGTGGTCGAGCCGGACCAGGTGCAGGCAGAGGTCCAGGGCGGCGGCCTTGCCGGCCGAGGTGAGCACGCTGCCGTTGTCCACGTACAGGACGTCCGGATCGACCGCGACCCGGGGGTGGCGGGCGGCCAGGACCCCGGTGTGCGCCCAGTGCGTGGTCGCGCGCCGCCCGTCCAGCAGCCCGGCGGCGGCCAGCACGAACGCGCCCGTGCACAGCGAGGCCACCCGGGCGCCCGCCTCGTGGGCCGCGCGCACGGCGTCGACCAGGTCGGCGGGCGGGGCCACGTCGACGTCGGCCCAGCCGGGGACGATCACGGTGTCGGCGAGCGGGAGCCGGTCGAGGCCGTGGTCGGGCTCCATCCGGAACCGGCCGACCCGCACGGACTCCGGCCCGCAGACGGCGAGTTCGTACCAGGAGGCGGCCCCGCCAACCGGCCCGCTCCCGAAGACCTCGTACGCCACGGACAGTTCGAAGTGCAGCATGCCCTCGGTGACGGCCAGTGCGACGGTGCCCATGTCCGGAAGTGTACGGGTCGTGTCGTTCCGGACACTCGTGGTGGAGTGCCGTCGCCGCCAGGATTGTCGGTGACGGAGCGCCGCAGACCGGCGGCGGACCGGGCGAGTCAGGGGAGGACCCATGGGATCCGGACGGACGGTGGCGGTGTTCGGCGCGTACGGGCACACCGGACGCTTCGTGGTGGCGCAGCTGCGGGAGCGGGGGTACCTCCCGGTGCTCTCCGGGCGCGACGCCGGCAAGCTGGCGGAGCTCGCGGTGTCCGAGCCCGGCCTGGAGGTGCGTCCGGCGTCGGTCGACGACCCCGCGTCGCTCGACCGGGCGCTGGCCGGCGCGGCGGCCGTGGTCAACTGCGCCGGGCCCTTCGCCGTGACGGCGGCCCCCGTGATCGAGGCGGCGCTGCGCGCCGGGATCCCGTACGTGGACGTGGCGGCCGAGATCGAGGCCAACCTCGACACGTTCACGCACTTCGCGGACCGCGCCCGGGCCGCGGGAACGGTGGTCCTCCCGGCGATGGCCTTCTTCGGCGGCCTCGGCGACCTGCTCGCCACCGCGGCGCTGGGCGACCGGACGGCGGCCGAGGAGGTGCACGTCGCGTACGGGCTGAGCAGTTGGCACCCCACCGCCGGGACGCGGACCGCGGGTGCGGTCTCCCGGGAGCGGCGGGACGGCCGGCGGGTCCGCTACGCGGGCGGGCGGCTGGAGTACCGCCGGGACGAAGCGCCGCTCCTGGAGTGGACCTTCCCCGCCCCGCTGGGCACCCGGCCCGTCGTCGGGGAGTTCACGATGGCCGACGTCGTCACCGTGCCCAGCCACCTCGCCGTCCCCGAGGTGCGCACCTACATGACGGTCGAGGCGGCGGGGGAGCTCGCCGCCCCGGACACGCCGGCGCCGACCGCGGCCGACGAGCACGGGCGCTCCGCGCAGACCTTCCTCGTCGACGTCGTGGTGCGTTCCGCAGGCGGCGAACGGCGGGCCGTGGCGCGAGGGAAGGACATCTACGCCGTCACCGCGCCGCTCGTGGTGGAGGCGGTCGACCGCATCCTGACCGGGCGGACCGGGGCCGTCGGTGTGGTCTCCGCCGGCGAGCTCTTCGACGCGTCCGACTTCCTCCGGGCCCTGTCCCCGCACCTGACGGTGGAGGTGCACTCCTGAGGGGCGTCCGGCCGAAGCGGTGCGAGTTGTTCCGGTTAGGTGGGGGTCGTGCGAACCGGCCGCCCGCGGTGCCGCCAGCCGGCCGGCGCGCCGTAGGATCGTGCGGTTGACGGGTAGTGGGACAGCCGGGCCGGACCGTGTCGCGGTCCGAGAGCTGTCGCAGTCGTACGGGGGACGGGGAGTTCGGTGGCGCAGCAGATCATCGTCGACGAGGAGAACCTGCGGTCCCAGGGCCGGAACCTCGAATCGGTCGGCAAGGACTTCCAGGAGGCCGCCGACCGGATGAAGTCCCGACTGGAGGCCCTGGAGGGCGGCGACGAGCCCCCGTGGGGCGACGACGACCTCGGCGAGAAGTTCGGCATCGTCTACGAGGGCCTGCGCGACGGCATGCAGGAGTCCATGGATTCGTTGGCGCAGCGGCTCGGCGAGATGGGCCAGAAGCTCCAGGCGATGGCCGACAACCACGCGGCGAACGAGGCCGACACGACCGGCCGACTGGACGCCCTCGGCGGCCGGACGGACGCGCTGGGCAACGAGATCCACACCATGTACCGCCCGCAGGTGTGACGGACGCGCGCCCGCCCGCCGATCGTCCGTCGTCTTCACTCCCGCGCCGGGACGGCACGGGAATCCGCTAGGGGGAACTGACTCGTGTCGCTGATGCTGCCGGACGGCCTTGAGTGGGTCCTGGAGATGCTCGGCTTCGACTGGCCGAAGGCGGACGAGGACAAG
>NZ_JBEYFP010000572.1:0-3936 GCF_040634455.1 Kitasatospora sp. NPDC007106 | reverse complement strand
GACACCCCCATCATCACCCTCGACGCCCGACGCCGGGACAGCGCCAAGAGCGCCCTCATCACCCTCGTCGAGCACGCCCTCCTGGCCCGCCTCCGGTAGGACAGGAACCCAGGACGGATGATGCAGCGCGCCCGCTCCGGTGCCCCCACGGGCACGGGAGCGGGCGCGCGTTTCTCCGTCGATAACAGTTCGGTAGGCATTTCGAGATCAACAGCGACACAGTGTGAGGTTCTCGATCCACTGTGCACTGTCGACCTTCCACTTGCTCCACAACTGTCCCTAAATGTCCGATTTATTCGGCACATCTCGGGTACGGAGAGCTGTTTGTCCCGCATCCCTCCACGTGCTGAAATTCCAGCTACCCCGTAGTCACCCCATATGGCAGTTCCACCCAGCAGCGGGCTGCGGCCGGCGGGGGTAGCCGCTGGATTGATTCATGGCCGCACCATCGGCCGAGAGGTTGTTGTCGAGTGAGGCGTAAGCAGCCAGACACCCCGCAGCGGCGGTCCGAGCCCCGCCCGAACGAGCAGGGACCCGGCGGTCAGGCACCGGCCGGCTTCTCCGCGTTCACGGCGGCCGAGGACCGGCCGCAGCCGCGCGGCGCCGCCGGCCCGCCGACCCAGATACTCAGCGGCCCGGGCAACCGCCCGGGCGGCGCCACGGGGCCGACCGGCACGTCCGGCGCCTCCGAGGCCGGCGGTGAGAGCGGCGGCCGGTACGAGTTCCTGGCCCCCCGGAACTGGCGCGTGCCGACCCGCCTGATCGCCATCCTGCTCGTGCCGGTCATCATCGGCCTGGTCTTCGGCGGCCTGCGCGTCAACACCTCGCTGGACGACTTCCACAAGGCCGACCGCGCGGTGAAGACCGCGAAGCTCGCGCACGCCGCGACCGACCTCGCGGACGCCCTGGAGAACGAGCGCGACCTCTCGATCGTGCCGATCCTCACCGGCTCCGACCCGCAGGGCCGGCTCGGCGAACTCCGCAAGAAGACCGACGACGCCCTCAAGGCGTACAACACGGCCTACGGCAAGATCTCCGACGACGACACGCTCAAGCGCCGCGACGCGGCCTTCCAGCAGCTCGTCGTCTTCCTGCCGCACCTGCGCGAGAACGCCTACAAGCCGGAGCTGCTCGCCTCGGCCACCCAGGCCGCGTACTCGGTGATGTTCGCCCCGCTGCTGGCCATCGACAACTCCGTCGGCTTCGGCTCCTCCAGCGTCACCAGCAAGGGCCGCGCGATCTACGCCATGTCGCTGGCCAAGGCCTCCGCCTCGACCCAGCGCGCGCTGATGGTCAACCTGCTCGCCGGCATCGCCCAGGGCACCGTCACCAAGTACGAGAACCAGGAACTGATCATCTCGCTCCTGGTGGCGAGCAAGCTCGAGACGACCGCCATCAGCGAGTTCTCCACCGGCTCCACCGCGGACGACGCCAAGGTCTACGCCGACGCCCTGGTCGCCCAGGCCGCGGCCGACCAGCGCGCCCCGCTGCGGATGCCCGACAACCAGAGCATCCCGACCGTCAACGGCCTGATGAACATCGGCCTGGCCTACTCCGACGCCGCCATGCGCGGCCAGCAGGACGGCAAGGAGGCGGCGGAGCGGCTCTTCGAGAACGCGAAGAACGCCGGTCTGACCGTCCAGAACTGGAACCAGGCCGCCGCCGGCCACATGAACGCCCTGCGCGCCACGGAATCCGCCCTCCTCAACGAGGTCGTCGGCGACGCGCAGAACATCAAGGACCGCGCCCAGACGGACGCCTTCCTCAACTCCGGCATCGTGATCGCCGCGCTGGCGCTCGCCGGTCTGCTCACCGGCTTCATCGCCCGCTCGATGATCCTCGGCATGCGCACCCTGAACACCGCCGCGCTGGACATCGCCAACCACCGTCTGCCCGACCTGGTCGAGAAGCTCTCCAAGACCGACCCGGACCGGGTCGACACCTCGGTCGAGCCGATCCCGCTGCGCGGCAAGGACGAGATCGGCGAGGTCGCCCGCGCGTTCGACCAGGTCCACTCGCAGGCGGTGTCGCTCGCGGCCGAGCAGGCCCTGCTCCGAGGCAACCTGAACGCGATCTTCTCCAACCTGTCGCGCCGCAGCCAGAGCCTGATCCAGCGCCAGCTGGCGCTGATCACCGACCTGGAGAACAACGAGGCCGACCCGGACCAGCTGGAGAACCTCTTCAAGCTGGACCACCTCGCGACCCGTATGCGCCGCAACGGTGAGAACCTCCTCGTCCTCGCGGGCGAGGAGCCCGGCCGCCGCTGGAACACCCCCGTCCCGCTGGTCGACGTGCTCCGTGCCGCCGCCTCCGAGGTGGAGCAGTACGAGCGCATCGAGCTCGCCGGCATCCCGGAGGCCGAGGTCGTCGGCGCCGCCGTGACCGACCTCGTCCACCTGCTCGCCGAGCTGCTGGAGAACGCCACCACGTTCTCCAGCCCGCAGACCCGCGTCCTGGTCAACGCCACCCGCCTGCCGGACGGCCGCGTCCTGGTCGAGATCCACGACAAGGGCATCGGCCTCACCGCCGACGACTTCGCGGAGATCAACGAGAAGCTGGCCGAGCCGCCCACGGTCGACGCGACCATCTCGCGCCGCATGGGCCTCTTCGTGGTCGGCCGGCTGTCCCAGCGGCACGACATCCGCGTGCAGCTGCGCCCGTCGGGCGAGTCCGCCGGCACCACCTCGCTGGTCATGCTCCCGATTGGCCTGACCCAGATGAACGCCGCGCCGGAGCCGGAGGAGCAGTTCACCGTCTCCCGGATCTTCTCCGAGCAGGAGCCGACCCAGGCCTGGCAGGACGACTGGAGCCAGCGCAGCGCCGCCGAGCTCGGCTTCGACGACCACCTGACCGGCGCCGGCAACGGCGGCTTCAGCCCCGCGCTGGAGTCCATGCAGCGCTCGCAGCGCCGCCGTGCCGCCGCCATCGAGGCCGGCCCGCACGACGAGGTCATCGACGCCGAGGCGGTCGAGACCACCGAGGCCCCCTACGCGGACGAGTACCAGCCCCAGGGCTACGAGCAGTCCGGCTACCAGGACCAGGGCTACGGCCAGGACCAGTACGCGCAGGACGGCTACGACCAGTACCAGGGCCAGTACGACCAGAACGGCTACCAGGAGCAGGGCTACGGCCAGGACGGCTACGACCAGTTCCAGGGCCAGTACGACCAGAACGGCTACCAGGGCATCCCGCAGCAGCAGGGCGCCCAGGACGACGCCTACCAGCCGTACGGCTACGAGGGGCAGTACGAGGCCGACCAGCCCGCCGGACACCCGTACGGGGCCGACGAGCAGCCCGCGCTGCCCCCGGCGGCCACGGCCGGCGGTCTCCCGCAGCGTCGCCCCGGCCAGCAGCTGGCCGGCGGCGGTGCCGGTGCCGGTGCCTTCGGCGGCGGCGACGAGAAGCCGAACTGGTTCGCCGGCGCCAAGGACACCTCCGACCCCGCCGGTGACAACCGCGGCCACGACGTGTCCGCGCTCGGCGGCTACGGCCCGACCGGCCCGACCGCGTCGAGCGCCTGGCAGTCCGCCAACGACGGCGGCTGGCAGCGGGCCGAGCAGGTCCGCGAGCCCTCGTCCGCCGGCACCACCCAGGCCGGCCTGCCGCGCCGGGTGCCCAAGCAGAACCTCGTGCCCGGCAACGCCAAGCCGACTCCGCAGGAAGGCCCGCAGGTCTCCCGCAACCCGGAGGAGGTCCGCGGCCGCCTGACCAACCTGCGCCGCGGCGTCGAGCAGGGCCGCAGCGCCGGCGGTGACCCGGGGGCCACCGGCAGCTTCCGCTTCGACCCGAACCAGGGTCGCGGCAGCAACCAGAACAGCAGCACCGATCTCTTCGGCGGCTCGAACCACCAGGAGCGTTGAGTTGAGTCAGATGAGCCAGGCCGCACAGAACCTGAACTGGCTGATCACCAATTTCGTGGACAACACCCCCGGGGTG
>NZ_JBEYFP010000571.1:0-3937 GCF_040634455.1 Kitasatospora sp. NPDC007106 | reverse complement strand
GCTGCCGGTGACGAAGCCGGTCAGCGAGGCGCACCGGTTCGCCGCCCTCGCCCCGGACCGCCGGCGGGCGGCGGCCCTCGCGCAGGCCGCCCGGCTGTTCCCGATGCTCCCGGAGCCGATCGGCTTCCACGTCACGGACTGGGTGAACGAGCCGTACAGCCGCGGCTGTTACGCGGCCCTGTTCGGACCGGGGGACTGGCTCCGCAACGGGCCCGCCCTCACCGCGCCGCACGGCCGCGTCCACTGGGCCGGCACCGAGACCAGCACCGAGTTCTTCGGCCTGATGGAGGGCGCCGTCCGCTCCGGCCGCCGGGTCGTCGCGGAGATCACCGCCCGCTGAGGCCGGCACACCGCGGCGGACACCGCCGCACCCGTGCAGACCGGCGCCACCACAAGCCCCCACCTGCACCGATCCGCCCACCCGCACCTCCACCGGTGCCATGCACCAGCAGATCTGACGAACCGTCAGATCATCCCGCCCACTTCAGGAGAGCGACATGAGCGAGCAGACGTCCATCGCCCCCCTCGCCGCCCGGCAGCAGCTGATGACCGAGCCCGAGCTCGGCGCCGGCAACTTCCTCGACCACGCGATCGCCGCCAACCCCAACCGGGCGGTGCCGTACCTGTACACCCACCGCACCGACCACCGCGGCGCCGTCGTGCTGCGCGGCCACAGCCTGCTCGACGTCGCCGCGCTCCGCGACCTGTACGCCGCCTGGTACGTCGCGAACGGCGTGCGCCCGGGCGAGCCGGTCGGCATCGTCGTCGGCGAGGGCCTGGAGCCGCTGCTGCACTTCCTCGCGCTCACCGCGCTCGGCGCCGTCCCCGCCCTGATCAACGACGCCATGCGGCACGACGTGATGGTGCGCTACCTCGACCACGTCGGCGTGGTCGGCGTCGTCGCGGACGACCCGACCCGGCTCGCCGCCGCCTACCGCGAGGACCCGCAGCGCCGCCCGCGGTTCATCGCGATGGCCGCCGAGATCCAGGCCTTCGACGCCACCGCCGTGCAGCTGCCCGAGCAGTACCCGTACCGGCACGCCGCCGAGGACGTCGTCGCGCTGATCCACTCCTCCGGCACCACCGGCACGCCGAAGTCGACGATGCTGGCGCACCGCCAGTTCTGGGACGGCAAGCAGCCGCGGATGGTGCGCTTCCCCGCGGAGCCGTACGACCGGCTGATGTCGCTGATGCCGCACACCCACGCCGGAGGGCTCAGCTACTTCCTCACCGCCACCCTGCTCGGCCTGCCCACGGTCGTCATGTCCGACTGGCGGCGCGCCGTCGTGGAGCCCGTCATGGAGGCCTTCCGGCCGACCATGGTCGCCTCCTTCCCGCGCACCTTCGTCGAACTGGCCACCGGGGAGCTGCCCGTGGCCGGCGCGGCGAAGGTGCACTCCTGGTTCAACACCGGCGACAGCGCCCACCACGGGCACATCCGCAGGTTGGTCCGGCTCGGCGAGCGCCCGTCCGGCCTGATCAAGCCCTGGCTGCTGCCGCAGGAGCAGGCCGAGCAGCCCGCCCTGCCCGGCTCGCAGTTCATCGACGGCCTGGGCTCCTCCGAGATGGGCATGGCCCTGTTCGGCCAGGTCACCACGCCCGAGACCGTCCGCAACGACCGCTGCGTCGGCAAGCCGCTGGAGGTGGTGACCCGGGCCGCCGTGCTCGACGAGAACGGCGAGGAGGTCCCCGACGGCACCGTCGGCATGCTCGGCGTCGTCACCCCGTCCCGCACGCCCGGCTACTGGAACAACCCCCGGCTGACCGCCACCTTCGAACTGTCCGGCTACTGGCTCACCGGCGACGTCGCCCGCCGCGACGCCGACGGCGCCTTCTACCACCTCGACCGCACCGTCGACGTCATCGACACCGCCCACGGCCCGGTCTACAGCCTGCCGATCGAGGAGGTGCTGCTCGCCGACTGCGACGACCTGGTGCAGGACTGCTCGGTGGTCGGCGTCCCCGGCGCCGCGGGGGAGGGCCAGCGGCCCGTCGCCGTCGTCCGCCTGCAGGCCGCAGCCGCCGAGGCCGCCGCCGAGGACGTCCAGCGGGCCGCCAACAAGGCGCTCGCCGAGGCCGGGCTCGCCGAACTCGCCGCCGTCAGCATCGCCCGGACCCCGGAGGACTTCCCGCTCGGGCCCACCGGCAAGGTGCTCAAGCGCGAACTCCGCACCCGCTTCGCCACCCACTTCACCGGCCAGTAGCCCCTGATGGACCACCACACCGTCCGGCAGCCGTACCAGTACGTACGGACCGCCCTGACCGAGCCGGACTGGCGCCGGCTGCCGGGCTGGCGCGACGTCACCGAGGCCCAGTGGCGCGACGCCCAGTGGCAGCGCGCCCACTGCGTCAAGAACCTCCGGCAGCTGCGCGCCGTCGCCGGCCCGCTGCTCACCGACCGGTTCTACGAGGAACTCGCCGCCGACCAGGCCGAGTCCGCCACGATGCCGATGCTGCTGCCGCCGCAGATGCTCAACACCGTGGCGCCGCACGCCCCGGCCGAGCCGCAGGCGTTCACCGAGGCGTTCCTCGCCGACCCCGTGCGGCGCTACATGCTGCCCGTGCGTGCCGACCGGCATCCGCGGTGGCCCAGCCACCCGAAGGCCGAACGCGACTCGCTGCACGAGGCCGACATGTGGGTAGCGGAGGGCCTCACCCACCGCTACCCGACCAAGGTGCTGGCCGAACTGGTCGCCACCTGCCCGCAGTACTGCGGCCACTGCACCCGGATGGACCTGGTCGGCACCTCCACCCCCCAGGTCGCCAAGACCCGGCTGGTGCTGCGGCCCGTCGACCGGCAGGAGCAGATGCTCGACTACCTCAAACGCACCCCGTCCGTGCGCGACGTGGTCGTCTCCGGCGGCGACCTCGCCAACGTGCCCTGGCCGCAACTGGAGTCCTTCCTCGTCCGGCTGCTCGACCTCGGCTCGGTGCGCGACATCCGCCTCGCCAGCAAGGCCGTCGTCGGCCTGCCGCAGCACTGGCTGCAACCGCACGTCCTCGCCGGACTCGGCCGGGTCGCGGCACTCGCCGCCCGCCGCTCGGTCAACCTCGCCGTGCACACCCACGCCAACCACGTGCAGTCGGTGACCCCGCTGGTCGCCGAGGCCGCCAGGGCGCTGCTGGACGCCGGGGTCCGCGACGTCCGCAACCAGGGCGTGCTGATGCGCGGCGTCAACGACACCCCGGAGGACCTGCTCGACCTGTGCTTCGCCCTCCAGGGCGAGGCGAACGTCCTGCCCTACTACTTCTACCTCTGCGACCTGATCCCCGGCGCCGAACACTGGCGGACCCCGCTCCACCAGGCCCAGCACCTCCAGGAGGCGATCATGGGCTACCTGCCGGGCTACGCCACCCCGCGGCTGGTCTGCGACGTCCCGCACGTCGGCAAGCGGTGGGTGCACCAGGCGGTGGCCTACGACCGCGAACGCGGCATCTCCTACTGGACGAAGAACTACCGCACCGCGCTGGAACTCCGCACCCCCGACGGCGCCCCCGACGGCTCCGCGACCGAGGACCCGCTGGAGCGGCGCCACCCCTACTACGACCCGGTCGACACCCTGCCGGAGGCCGGCCGCCGCTGGTGGTCCGAGCAGCCCGCACCACCCGGCGACCGAGCCCGCTGACGCACCCACCCGCCTGCCACGCCCCCCGTGAGGACGACGATGACCCCACCCGCACCGCACCTGCCGGACACCGGACCCGGCACCGGCCCCGGCGGCCCGCTGCGCCGGATGTGCTGGATCTTCCCCGACCGCGAGTCGACCCGCACCGGCGCCATGTGGAAGCACTACTTCTGGGACATGTACGCCGAGGTCGCCGAAGCGATGGGGATGAGCTGGACGCGGCACTCGCCCGACGCCGTCACCGTCGACGGCACCGACCTCCGCCGGCCCCGGGTCTACGTCGACGACCAGGAGGTCACCCCGCAGGACAC
>NZ_JBEYFP010000570.1:0-3937 GCF_040634455.1 Kitasatospora sp. NPDC007106 | reverse complement strand
CGGGTCGGTCAGCACGGCGACGGCGCCCGCCGCCACCGCCTGTCCGGCGAAGGCGGCGCCGTGGTGGTTGGCACCGGGGAAGGCCACGTACACGTCGCCGGGACGCACCGCCCGGGAGTCGTGGGTGATGCCGGTGACCCCGGTGTCCTCCGCGCCCTCGGCGGGCGCCAGGCCCAGCTGTCGGGCGACCTCGGCGAGCGGCAGCGCCGCCGGGCTGGAGGGGCGGGGCGGGCTCGCGGAGATTTGATCGGGTTTCGGCACGGCGGGCAGGGTATCGGCCGAAGGGCCTCCAGGGCCAAACCGGGCGGGGGTGCCCCCGTCGTTCCGCTCCGCCGGGCGCGGATCGCTGCTGCGGTGGTCGGGGGCGTCGTTCATCAGGGCTTCCAGTCGACGGGCAGGTTCGGCGCCTCGCTGCCGCTCGGCGCGACCCGCAGGGTCTTCAGGGCGAACTCCATCACCTGCTTGAACACCGGGCCGCACAGCTGGCCGCCGAAGTGGCCGTTGACCGGGTCCTGGATCACGCAGGAGACCGTGACCCGGGGCTGGTCGGCCGGCGCGAAGCCGATGAAGGAGGCGGTGTACCCGGAGTACCGGCCGGTCTTCGGGTCCACGCGGTTGGCGGTGCCGGTCTTGCCGGCGACACGGTAGCCGGGGATCGCCGCCTTGGTGCCGGTGCCCTGCTCGTCGGTGACGACGGACTCCAGCATCTCGGTGAGCGTCTTCGCGGTCGCCTCGCTCACCACCCGGGTCTGCGCGCCCGGCGGGGTCGGGGTGTAGCGGCCGTCCGGGCCGGTGGTGCCCATGACCAGGCCGGGGGCGACCCGCACCCCGCCGTTGGCGATGGTGGAGAAGACCGAGGTGGCCTGCAGGGCGTTGACCGACAGGCCCTGCCCGAACGGGATGGTGTACTGCTGCGAGCCCTTCCAGTCCTCCGGCTTGGCGAGGATGCCGCGGGTCTCGCCGGGGAAGCCGAGGCCGGTGGGCTGCCCGATCCCGAACTTCTGCAGGTAGCCGCCGAGCACCTTGTTGGCCGCGGCCTGGTCCTTGCCCAGGTGCTCGGCGGCCTCGATGGTGCCGATGTTGGAGGACTTGGCGAGCACGCCGGCCAGCGTCAGGTACCAGGTCTCGTGGTCGACGTCGTCGTGGAAGACCCGGTCGGAGCGCTGCAGCGTGTTGGGCACGGTGACGTGGGTGTCCCAGCTCGCGGTGCCGGTGTCCAGCACCGCGGCCATGGTCATCAGCTTGGCGGTGGAGCCGGGCTCGTACGCGTCCTGGACGGCGGCGTTGCCGAGCTGCTCGGGCCGGGCCGAGGCGAGCTTGTTCGGGTCCAGGCCGGGCGAGGTGGCCATGGCGAGGACCCGGCCGGTCTTCACGTCCTGGACGACGACGTAGCCCTTCTCCGCCCCGGCGTTGGCGACCTGGTCGGTGATGGCCCGCTGGGCCGCCCACTGGATGTCCTTGTCGACGGTCAGCCGCAGGTCGGTGCCGGGCACCGGGGCCTGCATGCCGCCGCCGGAGCCGGGCACGATCCGCCCGCCGACCGAGGCGTAGGTGGAGCGGCCGTCCACGCCCGCGAGGTCCTTCTGGTACTGCAGCTCCAGGCCGCCGGTACCGGTGCCCTCGGCGTTGACGAAGCCGACCAGGTTGCCGGCGAGGTCGCCGGCCGGGTAGACCCGCCGCTTACTGGGCGACCAGACCACCCCGGCGAGGGTGTTGGCGCAGGCGGCGTCGACCGCGGTGCGGCCGCCCTTCTCCACGGGCTTGCCGAGCAGCTGCCGCTGCCCCCGGCAGGCCTTGCTGTCGGCCTGCTTGGCCAGGTCGGCGCGCAGGTCGGCGATCCTGTTCTTCGCCTCCGGGGTCTGCCGGGGCGCGAGCAGCGCGTACCGGCTCTTCGGGTTCTTCGGGTTGAGGTGCAGCAGTCCGGCGATCTTCTCCTGGGGCACGCCGAGGATCGGGGCGAGCAGCGCGGCGGCCTGCTCCGGCGCGTCCGGGACGTGGGTGGCCGCGGGGGTGAACAGCGTGGGGTCGGCGGTGATGTCGTAGGCGTCCACGGTGGTCGCCAGGACGGTGCCGTCGCTGGACGTTATCGAGCCGCGCTCCGCGGACAGCACGACCGGCACGTACTGGTTGGCGCCGGCCTCGGAGGCGAGCGCGTGCGAGTCGAGCAGCTGCAGCTGGACGAGCCGTCCGGCGAACACCGTGAAGACGACGACCAGCGCGATGCCGGCCAGCCGCAGCCGCTTGCGCGGGTCGGCGAGACGGATCATGCGCGGCTGCGGGCGGGCGGCGGGGCGCTGCGGGCGGCGGGCCGGGCGGGCGGCCCGGGGGTCGGCGCCACGGCCGCGGTCCGGGCGCGGGGGCGTCCGGCGGGCCTGGTCGGCGGAGCGCGGGCGGGGGGTGCGGGCCCGGTCGGCGGGTTTGCGGCCGGGCTCGCCGGGGCGGTGCGGCCTGCGGTCGCCGGGGCCCTGCGGCCGGCGCGGTGTGCTCATCGTCCGCTCCCGGGGTGCGGGGCCGTCGGGGTCGCCGTGGCCGGCGGGGCGGGGGCGATCTGCACCCCGTCGTCGCCCGCGGTCGGCGAGGGGGACGCCGGCGCCGGGGCGCCGGCGGAGGGGTCGCCGGAGGGGGCCGCGGGCGCGGCGGAGGCGTCCTCGGGCCGCTTGACCGGCGGGCTGTCCTGGGCCTGGCCGGGCTTGCCGAGCACCTTGCCGTCGTCCTGCAGGAAGGCCGGGCCGCCGCCGGGCACCATGCCCAGTTCGCGGGCGCGGCGGGCCAGTGCGTCGGGGGCGGCGTTCTGGTCGATCTGCGCCTGCAGGCCCTGCTTCTCGTCGGTGAGGTCGGTGGTCTGCTTCTTCAGCCGGGACAGCTCGAAGGAGCCCTCGTTGAGGGCGGTGTTGAGCATCAGCAGGCCGAGCAGCCCGGCCGAGAGCAGCACCACGATCAGCACGGCGAACGGTGTCCGTCCGCGGACCGACCGGGACTGCGGACGGGCGGTGAGCCGACCCCGTCCCGCCTGCCCGGGGAGCGCGCCGCTCCTCCGGGTCCGACCGCCCCGCCCGCCCGCGGGCAGCAGGGGCCCACCGCCGGCCACCGGCACCGCGCCCTCCCTCTCGCCGTTCCTCGCTCGCCGTCCGCCCCGGTCAGCGCCGGGTCGCCCTGATCCTCTCCGCCACGCGGAGCCGGACGGGCGCGGCGCGCCGGTTCTCCTCGATCTCCGCCTCGGTGGCCAGCACCGCGCCGCGGGTGTGCAGCTTCAGCCAGGGCTGGTGCTCCTCGGGTACGAACGGCAGCCCGGGCGGGGCGGTGGACGTGGCGCCGGCCTGGAAGTACTGCTTGACCAGGCGGTCCTCCAGGGACTGGTAGGACATGACCACGATCCGGCCGCCGACCGCGAGGCGTTCCAGCGCGCCGGGGATCGCCCGGTCCAGCACCTCCAGTTCCCCGTTGACCTCGATCCGCAGGGCCTGGAAGGTGCGCTTGGCCGGGTTACCGCCGGTGCGCCGGGTCGCCGCCGGGATGGCGTTGCGTACCAATTCGACGAGACGCGCGCTGGTGGTGAACGGTTCCTTCTGCCGTTCGCGGACGATCACCGAGGCGATCTTCCCGGCGAACCGCTCCTCGCCGTAGACCTTGAGGATCCGGGCGAGGTCGCCGTGGCTGTAGGTGTTGAGGACCTCGGCCGCGCTCAGCCCGCGGGTCTGGTCCATCCGCATGTCGAGCGGGGCGTCCTGGGCGTAGGCGAAGCCGCGGTCGGCCTCATCGAGCTGCATCGAGGAGACGCCGAGGTCGAACAGGACGCCGTGCACCTCGGGGATGCCGAGGTCGTCGAGGACCTGCGGGATCTCGTCGTACACGGCGTGCACCAGGGTGGCCCGGTCGCCGAACGGGGCCAGGCGCTCGGCGGAGAGCCGCAGCGCGGCCGGGTCGCGGGCGTGCGGGT
>NZ_JBEYFP010000569.1:0-3937 GCF_040634455.1 Kitasatospora sp. NPDC007106 | reverse complement strand
GCCCGGCGAGCCGCAAGGCCAACGGCAGGCGGCCCAGCCGGGCCGCCAGGGCCGCCAGTTCGGCGTGCTGCTCGACTCCGGCGCCGGTGTGGGCGTGCAGCAGCTCGACCGCGGTCTCGCGGTTCCACGGTTCGGCCCGGGTCAGGGAGACCCACGGCCCCCAGGCGGAGCGGGCGGTGATCCGGGAGGTGACCACGATCTCGCCCACGGCGGGCCAGGGGCCGCGGGGCATCCGCTGCCGGAGGAGGCCGTCGGGCGCCTGGAGGCGCCGCAGGAGGTCCGGGTCGTCCAGCCCGTCCAGGATCAGCAGCCACTGCGACGTCCGGGCGTGGAGCCCGTCGAGCACCAGGTCCTCCGGCGTGCCGGTGCCCGCACCGGGAGACGGCGCCCCGCCGCGCGGGTGGAGGCGTTCCAGCACCTTCAGCAGACCGGCCTCCAGCGAGGCGTCGTCGCGGGCGGACACCCACGAGATGTCCCGGTAGCTCCACAGGTACGGATCCCAGTTGTGGCCGCCCGTGTAGCTCTCGCCGAGAGCGCGGAGCGTCTTGCCCGATCCTCCCGGCCCGACGAAGGCGCGGACCGGGACCCGTTGCAGGGGCAGGCCCGGCCGGTTCAGCCCCAGCGGCCCGTGGAGCCGGCCGCGGCGCCTCGTCGTCCGCACACCCCTGACCGGACGGTCGGGCAGGGCCGGGCCGCCGTACAGCCGATCGGGATACAGATGGGTCGGCAGCCGGTGCAGGTCGTCCTGCAACGGGCCGAGCTCGCCGACGGGTCGGGGTTCCAACAGCTCCTCCTCCGGTGAACGGCCGAGCTTCGGGTGTCGAGGTCAGTCGGCCGCCGCGCCGGGCGGCCCGACACGGACCAACTGCCCCAGGTGGTCCGAGAGGTGGGCCGCGGGCCCGGACCGCAGCGGCACCGGCTCCGTCAGGAAGACGTCCGCGCCGGTGACGGGGTGGCACTCCGGATCGCCGTGGACCAGGACGTAGTCGACCCGGTGCGCCCGTGCCCCGTCCGGCAGCAGCGCGGCCTGGAAGGTCGGCAGGTCGGCGGCCGCGAACGGATCCCGCCAGGTGCCGCCGTCCACTGCCGCCCGGTAGAGGCCGCTGCTGCTCGGGACATTGAAGTCGCCCACGAGGAACGACAGCCGGGTGTCGGGGCGGCGGGCCCTCCGCACGGCTTCGTGCACCGCCTCCAGCTGCGCCGACTGCAGGGCCTCGTACCGGTTGCCCGGCGACCAGTCCCCGTCGTGGTTCGCCGTCAGATGGGCGTTGCCCACGACGGTCCGGCGTCCGGTGAGTTCGTAGGTCAGCACGCCCTGCAGGCCCGCGCTCGCCGCCGCGCCGGCACGGAAGAGCACGCCTCCGCGCCGCGCCCGGGCACGGCGGAACGACCGGTACACGGCCGACCGCAGCGGCATCCGGGAGAACGCGACCAGGCCGCCCGCCGGCTGGCCCAGCAGACCCGTCCCGCGGGCGAGGAAGGGGAAGGAGGGCAGCCGGGCACGGAGGAAGGCGAGCAGGCCGGGCGTCCAGACCTCCTGAAGGTTCACCACGTCCACGTCCGTGCGCTCGATGAGCGCGCAGATCCCGGCCGCCCGCTCCTTCAACGGAGGCAGCGTGTTCCTGACCCCGCAACAGACGTTCAGCGACGCCACCGTGAGCGTCTTTGCCCCGTCCCCCACGACCCCACCCGATTCCCTCTCCCGTTCAACCGTATATCGCAGGGGGGATCTTGCCGCAAGGCCCCCTCTTTCGGCGAACATGGCCAGCCGTGCGACGGGACACGGCAGAAGAATCGGGAGCGAACATGCGGGTGCTGCTGTCAACGATCGGCTCGCGGGGAGAGGTCCAGCCGGTGATCGCCCTGGCCCTGCGGCTGCAGGAACTGGGACAGGAAGCCGTGGTCGTCGCACCGCCCGATTTCCGCCCGTGGGCGGAGTCACTGGGGATCGCCTACCTGCCGGTCGGCCCGGAACTGCACGGCACGGCGAAGCAGCCGGCAGGGACGGTGCCCACACCCGGACAGCGACGACGGATGATCGAGGGCACGGTCGCGGAGCAGTTCGCGGCGGTGGGTTCGGCGGCCGAGGGATGCGACGTGATCGTGGCAGGCGGCGCGCTGGCCGTCGCGGCCCGCTCGGTGGCCGAACAGCGCGGTGCCGGCTACGTGTACGCCGCGTTCGCGCCCATGACACTGCCGTCCCCGCACCACGCGCCGCCCGTCTTCGGACTGCTGGGGGACAAGCCCGCGGACGGCACGATCGACAACCCGACCCTGTGGGCCCGGGACGCACAACGCTGGAACGCCCTGTGGGGCGCCGCGCTCGACGCGCAGCGCACCGCCATCGGCCTCGCCCCGGCCGGCGACGTCAGGCGCCACATCCTCACCGACACGCCCTGGCTCGCCGCCGATCCCCTCCTGGCGCCGTGGCCCGGGCCGTCGGAGCTCGACGTCCTGCAGACCGGGGCGTGGACGCTGACGGACCACCGCCCGCTCCCGCCCGAGCTGGAGGACTTCCTCGACGCCGACGAGCCGCCGATCGTCTTCGGATTCGGCAGCATGCGAGCTCCCGAGGGCCTCGCCCGGACGATGATCGCAGCCGCCCGCGCACTCGGCCGCCGCGCCGTCCTCGCCCGCGGCTGGGCCGACCTCTCCGTCGACGGGGCCGCGCCCGACTGCCTGGTGATCGGAGAGGTGAACCAGCAGGCACTGTTCCCGCGCGCCGCCGCGGTCGTGCACCACGGCGGGGCCGGCACCACCACCGCGGCCGCCGGCGCCGGGACGCCCCAGGTGGTCGTCCCGCAGATGTTCGACCAGTTCTACTTCGCCGACCGCGTCGACCGGCTCGGGATCGGCAGCGCCCACCCGGGCAGCAACCCGACGGTCGACTCCCTCACCACGGCGCTGCGCCGTGCCCTCGCCCCCCGGACGGTCCGGACCGCCCGCACCCTGGCGGGCCGCATCCGCACCGACGGCGCCCTGACCGCAGCCCGCCTACTGATCACCGAGCGCGGCTAGCCCCCGAGCGACGAGATGGACCCTGCACTTTGGATACTGTCCCGCGTGTGACGGTTTCATGGGACGACGACCCGGGGCCGGCGGCGAGCCGGCTGGACACCCTGCTCCGAACGGCGACGCCCGTCGAGTTGATGCGAATCGAGGCGGACTACCGCCGCAGGCGCGGGACTCTCAGCTCCACCGGCATCCTGATGGGATCCGAGGTGCCGGGCGACGGGCAGACCGATCCGCACGCCCTTGCCGTGGCGGCCCTGATGTCGTTCGACCGCTCCGGGTACCTCAGGCAGACCGGGGTCGAGCTGCTCGGAGCGTCCGCAGACCTTTTCGCGCTGCCCTTCCTCCTGCTGCGGCTCAACGATCCCGTCGAACCGGTCAGGGACCTCGCGCAGCGCGCGGTCACCGCACGGCTGACCGGTGCCGAGCACGTCGGGATCCTCGTCCGGCTGCTGCCCCTGCTGGACGGAATACGCAGGCGCAGCAGGGCACGCCCGATGCTGGCCGGGGTGGAGGACCTGCTCCGCCGTTCGGGGGCGGAGGAGCTGCGGCAGGGCGCCCGCTCCGGCGATCCCGTGGCGCGGGCGTGCTGTCTGCGGTGGCTGGCGCGGATCGATCCGACCGGGGCCGTCGAGGTTGCCTTCGCCACGAAGGACCCCGGCCTGTGGCAGTGGGCTGCCCGGCTCGTCACCTCGTCGAAGCTGGCACCGGCCGAGCAGGATGCCGTTCTCCCGCTCCTGGACAGCTGCGCGAGCCCCCGGATCCGACTGCGTGCCCTGCGGGTCCGGGCCCGCCGGCCGTACGGTGAGGGACGCCTGCGTGAGGCCATGCTCGATCCGGAGGTCACCAGCAACGTGGCAGGGATGATCAATGGCCTGAAGCTCTGACGGACCGGCGGTCGCTAGGCTGACGGCCATGACCGCAG
>NZ_JBEYFP010000568.1:0-3957 GCF_040634455.1 Kitasatospora sp. NPDC007106 | reverse complement strand
GCGGCAGCGCTGCCGGGACGGCTCGTGGGGAGGGCGGGGCCTCGCAGGGCGGACGGGCGGCCCGGAGACCGGCGGAGCCCGGCCGCTGTGGGGCGGCCGGGCTCCTCGGGTGGTGCGGGCAGCAGGTCCGTTCGGTGACCCGACCGGTGCTGCCCGGAGGGTTGGATCAGTGGCCGCCCTCGTCGACGACCTCGACGTCCTCGATGTTCTGGTCGATCGCGTCGGCGGGCAGCGCCACGCGGATCGCCCAGTGGTAGATGCCGAGCGAGAACGCCGCGACGAGCAGCATGTCCCACCACATCGGGATGGTGCCGGTGCCGTCGCCGAAGCCGCCCAGCCAGGAGATCAGGCCGAGGCCGAGCAGGTACGCCGGCAGCCACTGCGCCGGACGCCAGTCGAGGCGCGGCGCGTTCGGCAGGCCCTTGCGGACGGCGTACGCGGCGTAGCTGCCGAGCAGCACGTAGCCGATGACGATGGCGATGCCGAGGCGGGCCAGGGTGTGCCAGCCGGTCCAGTAGATGATCAGGCTCGCCACGATGAAGGACAGCGGGGCGATGACCTCGCCGAACGGCAGGCGGTAGGAGCGCTCGCGGTCCGGCAGGCGGCGGCGCAGGGCGCCGAAGGCGAGCGGGGCGCCGGCGTACATCAGCACCGAGGCGGAGGTGATGAAGCCGACCAGCTCCTGCCAGCTCGGGAAGGGCAGGAAGCAGATGACACCGGTGACGAAGGAGATGATCAGGCCGAACCACGGCACGCCGCGCTTGTCGACCCGCTCGAACAGCTGCGGGGCGTAGCCGTTCTTGCTGAGGCCGTAGGAGATGCGCGAGGTGGAGGTGGTGTAGATCAGGCCGGTGCCGCCGGGGGAGACGATGGCGTCGAAGTACAGCACCCAGGCCAGCCAGCCGAGGCCGACCAGCGTGGCGAGGCCGGCGAACGGGCCGGAGATGCCGGGGAAGTCCAGGTTCTCCCAGCCCTTGGCGAAGGCGGTGCCGGGCAGCGCGGCGATGAAGACGACCTGCAGCAGGACGTAGATCAGGGTGCCGATGGCGACCGAGCCGAGCACCGCGCGCGGGATGTCGCGCTTGGGGTTCTTGCTCTCGCCTGCCAGCTGGATGGCCTGCTCGAAGCCGAGCAGCGCGAAGATGATGCCGCTGGTGCTGATCGCGGCGAGCACGCCCTTGATGCCGAACGGCGCGAAGCCGTGCGAGGTGAAGTTGCCGCCGTGGAAGTTGGTCACCGCGAGCACGAGGATGGTGGCCAGCGGGACGGCGATCTTCAGCCAGGTCGCCACCGAGTTGGTGTGCGCCAGCACGCGGACGCCGAGGAAGTTGACCGCGACGAAGACGCCCATGAGCAGGACGGCGACGACGAAGCCGCTCGGGGTCAGGGTGCCGTTGTCGTTCAGGAAGCCCTTGGCGAACTCCCAGTGACCGGCGTAGCCGATCATGGCTTCGACCTCGATGGGGGCGACCGTCGCCGCCTGCAGCCAGGAGAACCAGCCGAACGACATGCCGGCGAGTCCGCCGAAGGCGTAGTGCGGGTAGCGGGCGGTGCCGCCGGCGACCGGGAAGAGGCCGCCGAGCTCGGCGTGGACGAACGCGAGCAGGACGATCGCGACCGCGCCGATGCCCCAGGAGACGAGGGCCGCCGGGCCGGCGACCATGACGGCGTTCTTGGCGCCGTACAGCCAGCCGGAGCCGATGATCGAGCCGACGGAGGCCCAGAGGAGGCCGATCAGCCCGACCTCGCGCCGCAGTGATCGGCTGCCTGAGCCGGTCGGCGGGGCGGAGGACGGGGCGAGCTGGTCGACAGAAGCCATGGGTGGGATTGACCTCTCCATGAAATGGCAGGGGTTGAGAGTTGCCCAAGGCTAGGCGGAGTGATTTGTCGAACAGAACCCCATGATTCCGAATAGTTATCTGGCTCGAACGAGAATGATCATGAGTATTCGTCAAAACCCTTGGAGCTCCCGGGAGTTGGCGTATGTGCAGGTAGGGCAAAGGTTTGTAAATTTGAGCTTCTCTTGAGGAATTGCCCGACGGGGTATCGCCACCCGCCGCAGTGCATAATGATGAGGCGGACCGGTGGAGATTCCTGGGGTCCGTTGTGCAAGACTATGCAGGCCTCGAAAATGGTGCAGACCACCATTCAGCGCCGTTCGGGTGCTGCCGATCCGGGCCCCGCGCAGGGTTCAGCCGGCCGTCACCCTGTCGCCGAGCGCGTCCACCACGTACCACTGGTCCAGCTGCTGGCCGCCCGCGTCGCCGGGCGCCGCGTCCTCCGCGAAGTAGTACAGCGGGTGCCCCTTGTAGAGGACCTGGCCGACCCCGTCGGTCCGCTTCCCGACCCCCAGCAGCCCGTCGTCCACACCGGTGCCCGCGACCGGGAAGCCGGTGGTGGTCAGCGGCGGCCACTGCGTCGCGCACTCGCCGTAGCAGGTCGACTGTGTGGAGGTGTCACCCGCGAACAGGTAGAGGGTGCGGCCATGGGCGTCCACCAGGATCGGCCCGAACCCCGCACCGTCGGCCAGCGACACCTGGGTGCCCGGGGCCGGGGTCGCGGACGGCTCGGGCTCGGCGCTCGGGGCGGGGGACTCCGTCGACGGCTCCTGCTGCGCCGGCCGGCCCGGCAGCGGCGCCGGGTTCGGGTCGCCCGGGGCGCAGCCGAGGCAGACGGCGGCCAGCAGGGCGGCAACGACAACGGCAGCCGGACGGACCTTGGGCATCGCGGACTCCTTCACCCGACGTGAGCGGTCAGCTACCACTACCGCCCCGCGCCTCCCGCCCGGCCACTCCAGCGGCCCGCCCCTCGGCGGATGGAGTGGCCCGATTGCCCTGGATGGCCGCCTCCGCCCGGGTGGACACCCGCCCGCGGGCGGGCTGCCCGCCGTGCGCGGCCCGCGTCAGTCCGCCGTCCAGACGGTGCGGTCGCCGCCGCGCCAGCCCACCAGGTCCGGGTCGTCCAGGTCCGGCTCGGACACCCCCGCGTGGCGGATGAACTCCGCCACGTCCTCCTCGCCGTACGCCCGGCCCACCAGCCGGCCGTAGATCTCGACCCGGCGGTACGGGCGGACGCCCCGGGTGGGCGGGCGCACCACGACGGGCGGGGTGAAGATGTCCCCGCCGCTCTGCTCCGGTGACGCTGCCATACCCCCAGTGTCACCCGCCGCGCACCCGAGCGGCCCGGTCGCGCCCCGGGCCGGACCCCCGGTTGCTCCGACCGGCCCAGAGCGCGGCCCGTCGACCGGCCCGGTCCCCGCCCGGACGACGTTCCTCGGGCCGGCCGCTGCCGCGACGGTGTCCTCAGGCCGGCCGCTGCCGCGGTCGCTCCGGTGTGCCCTCGCTGAGCAGCGGCGCCCGGTACAGCGGCGGCGGCTCACCGGGCAGGTCGGCGAGGTACCAGTAGTGCCGCAGCATGACCTGCAGGATCCTCCGCACCCGCAGCAGCAGCAGCGCCGCCAGCGGCAGCTCCACCAGCAGGGCCGCGCCGACGCTCGCCCAGACGTCGTCCGTCCCCCAGGAGAGCATCACGTCGAACCAGGCGTCGCAGATCAGCAGGACGGCCGCCGCCAGCGCCCACGGCACCAGCAGCCGGCGCCGCCGCCAGCCGAACCAGGCGGTCGCCGCCAGCGCCACCAGCAGCCCGAGGTCGAAGCCGACCCAGGCCAGCCGCCACTGCCGGGCCTCGAAGTGCACCGGCAGCGTCGCCGCCAGGAAGCCGATCCACGGCAGCAGCGCCGCACAGCACACCACCAGCACGCCAAGGCCCCGGCGCCGGCGCCGGTCGATGCCGCGCAGCTCCTCCTCGGTGAGCCCGGCCCGCCAGTCGGTGGGGTGCCCGCAGTGCGGGCAGCTCTCGTGGTGCTGCGCCATGGCGTACTCCCTGGCCGGGCGGCCCCCTCCCGGCATTCTCCCGCCGCCCCCGTGACGCCGCAGGGCCCGCCCGGGCGGCCTCCGG
>NZ_JBEYFP010000567.1:0-3962 GCF_040634455.1 Kitasatospora sp. NPDC007106 | reverse complement strand
CGCCGTCCGAGACCGAGCGGGCGAAGCCCATCTCGTGCGTGACCACCACCATGGTCATGCCCTCGCGGCCGAGGTCGGCCATCAGTGTCAGGACGCCCTTGACCAGTTCCGGGTCCAGCGCGGAGGTCGCCTCGTCGAAGAGCATGACCCGGGGCGCCATCACCAGGGCGCGGGCGATCGCCACACGCTGCTGCTGCCCGCCGGACAGCCGTCCGGGACGCACGTCGGCCTTGTGCCGCAGTCCGACGAGGTCGAGCTGGCGGTGGGCGGTCTCGACCGCCTCCTCGCGGGAGAGCCCCTTCAGCCTGCGGAGCGGGAGCGTGAGGTTGCGCAGGACGCTCATGTGCGGGAAGAGGTTGAACTGCTGGAAGACCATGCCGACCTGCTGGCGCAGCAGATCGGGGTCGCGTCGCAGGACGCTCTCGCCGTCCAGCAGGACATCGCCGCGTTCGGGCTCCAGCAGCCGGTTGATCGTCCTCAGCAGCGTGGACTTGCCGGACCCGGAGGGCCCGATCACGGAGAGCGTTTGCCCCTCGGGGACGTCGAGGTCCACGCCCCGCAGGACCGGGTTGCCGCCCAGGGACAGGCGGAGGTCACGGGTCGCCAGGCTGACCGGGGAGAAAAACGTGCCGGTGCGCCTGCCGGTCGCTGCGGTGTCGACGGATCGCTGGTCAGGCACGTGCCGCTCCTTCGAGTGCGGGGTCGGATTCGGTCGCCGGCAGGGGCTCGGAGCCGGTCGTCCCGGTGGTCGGTTCGACGACCCTCCGCCCGTGCCGGAGCCGCCGGTCGACCACGTTGACCAGGTGCGTCAGCGGTACGGTGAGGACGAGGTAGAACAGGCCGGCGAGTACCAGCGCGGACTCGTTGCCGGTGGTGGCGGCGGAGTCCTGGCCGATCCGGAACAGGTCGCGCTGATCGGCGGTCAGCCCGAGGAAGTAGATCAGGCTGGAGTCCTTGATCAGCGCGATGAGCTGGTTGACCCAGGCCGGAAGGACGCGCCGGACGCCCAGCGGAACGATGACCAGTCGCATGGCCGATGCGTACGAGAAGCCGAGGGCGCGCGCCGCCTCGAGCTGGCCCGCCTCCACGCTCTGGATCCCGGAGCGGAAGATCTCGCCGAAGTAGGCGGCGGCGATCAGCGAGAGCGCGAGGATGCCCAGGGGGTAGGGGTCCGGCCCCCAGATCAGCATCCCCTGCGGCGCCAGTCCGACACCGATCAGCAGGATGGTGACCGCGGCCGGAAGGCCGCGGAACACGTCGGTGTAGACCCGGGCCGGCCAGCGCAGCCAGCGTGTCCCGGCGGTTCCGGCCACCGCCAGGAGCAGGCCCAGCAGTGTGCCGATGACGGCCGATGTCACCGCGAGGAGCAGCGTGTTGGGCACGCCGGTGGTGAGCAGGTCGGAGATCGCCGAGCGCATCGATCCCCAGTCGAAGAACGTCTCCGCCAGCGTGCCCCACTGGTCCACGTCGGCCTCCTGTCAGGTCCGTTGCTGTGGTTGCGGTCGCAGGTCAGGGGGTCGCCGTCGCGCCGGCCGGTGCACTCGCGGCCGGGCCCGTCGCCTTCACGGGCGGGTGAGTGACCGAGCCGCTTCCGGGCTTGAACCCGTCCGGTACCGGCCGGCCCGGGTAGTACTGCTCCTGGAGGCGCGTCCAGGTCCCGTCCGCGATCACCTCGTCAAGGGCCTTGTTCAGCGCGGCGAGCAGCTGCGGGCGGTCCTGTGCGACGGCGAAGGCGGTCGGCGCGGGGCTGAGCTGCTTCTGCGCGAGCACCACCTTGCCGCCGCTGTCCTTGGCACTCTTCTCGCCGATCTCCGCGGGGGAGATCCAGGCCTCCGCGGTGCCCGCCTTCAGCTGGTTGAGTGCGCCGTTGTAGTCGGGCACCCGCACCGGGTTGAGGTTGCGCTTGGTCGCGTAGTCGTCCTGGACGGTTCCCTGGACGACCACGACCCGCTTGCCGGTGAGCCGGTCGAAGCCGGTGATCGGCGAACCGGCGGGAACGTCGAGCCCGAAGTATCCGAAGTCGTAACCGCTGGTGAAGGCCACCGTCCTCTTCCGGGCCTCGGTCACGGTGATGGACGAACTGCCCACGTCGAACTTGTGGTTGGCGACCTGCGACAGCAGGGAGGAGAAGTCCGTCGCGGCGAAGTCCACCTTGAGGCCGGCCTTGGCGGCGACGGCGATGAACAGGTCGTTGTCGAAGCCGGTGAACTTGCCGTCCTTGAGGTACACGTTCGGGGGCGCGTCCGAGAGCGTGCCGACGCGTATCGTCCCCGGCACGGGCAGCTGGTAGGGGTTGTCGGCGGACTCGGTCGCCGCCGACGTGCTGCTGCAGGCGGCGAGCGGGGCGAGGGAAAGGGCAGCGAGAGCGGTGGCGAGAACGCGGTGCGGGCGCACGGGGGCTCCAGACATGGCGGTGGCGAAGGAAGGCACGACCGGCCTGCGCGGTTGCACGGGGAACCGGGGCAGGGCGGGCGGCAGCGAACAACCGCACGGATCGGTGCGGGTGCGTACAGATGGGAACGAAGGGGCGGGCGCCCGGCGTCAGAACCGGAGAAGGGCGCGCGTCAGCAGCTGGGGTGACAGCTCATCGCCGTCACGCGGCGCAGGTCGACGTGCCTGCGCGAAACGAGGTAACCAGCCATGCGGGCACTATGCGTGGTGATCGTCGGCGGAGTCAAATCGCCCACGCACTGCCGGTCGAGTGCCCGCTGCGCGGATCGGCTTCGCGGGGCGGGCGGTGCAGTGCGGTCGGTGCAGTGCGGTACGGACTCCCCGGTACGCGTACTACGGGCGGATCACCTGATACGGCGCCCGCAACGAACGGGCGGGTCGGCGGCCTGCCCGGTGCCTGGCTCGCCGATGGCACAGGAGCGGCTGGCCGGGGCCGCCCGGCCCCGCGCGGTCAGTCCGCCCCGGGGCCGGCGTAGAGGCTGGGCAGGTTGACGACCACGGCCTCCTGGGTGCTGCGGGCGATCACGACGACGGCCTCCTCCTCGGGGTCGGGGTTCTCCTCGCGGTGCGGGACGAACGGCGGCACGAAGACGTAGTCGCCCGGCCCGGTGCGCAGCCGCACCTCTACCGGCTCGCCGGAGGAGTCGTCCACGAAGACGAACTCCGGGTGGCCACTGACCACGTGGATCGCGGTCTCCGAGTCGCCGTGGTGGTGGTCGGAGGAGGCCGTCGCGGGCGCTACGTGGGTCTGGCCCATCCAGAGCTTCTCCGAGCCGACCGTGCGGCCGCTGATCGCCGCGAAACGGCGCATGCCGCCGGTCTGCGCGGTGTCGCCGTCGAGCTCGCCGGCCCTGACGTGGTGGAGCCGGGCCCGCAGAGGTGCGGCGGCAGCTCCGTCGCCCGGCAGGTGCGGGTGGAAGCCGTCGCCGGCGCAGCTCGCCCGGCTCCCGCCGGCCGGGTCGGTGGGGCTGGGGGAGGTGGACATGGCGGCTCCCTGGACTGGGCTGAGGCGCGGGAATCGGCGGACGGCACGGCGGCGCGTGCGCGGCAGGATGGCCCGCCGGCGAGGCGGGCGCAGCAGCGGCGCGTTCCGGACGCTAGGCGCGCCGCACAAAGGATGTCAAGAGGTGTCCTTTGGTCGGATGGCCCAACCGGCCACCCGGGGGCGGGCCTTGAAGACGGCCGCGACCGGTGGATACTCGTGGCATGCATATTTCCGCGAAGGCGGACTACGCCGCCCGCGCGCTCGTCGAACTCGCCTGCGACACGGGCCGTCCGCTCACCTGCGAGGCCATCGCCTCTTCCCAGGGCATCCCGTTCCGGTTCCTGAAGTCGGTGGTCGGCGACCTGCGCCGGGCCGGCCTGGTGCGCAGCCAGCGCGGCTGCGAGGGCGGCTACTGGCTCGGCCGCGCCGCCGCCGACATCACCCTGCTCGACGTGGTCCGCGCGGTGGACGGCGGCATCATCACCCTGCGGGGCGAGCCGCTGGACGGCCTCGCCTACCCCGGCCC
>NZ_JBEYFP010000566.1:0-3930 GCF_040634455.1 Kitasatospora sp. NPDC007106 | reverse complement strand
GCGCCGACCCGCGCCGCCCGACCCGGCCGCTGACCCGCGCCGCCGGCACCCGCCGCAGCCACCCGACCCCACCGCCGCCGAACCGAAAGAGCCCCGACCCGGTGTCAACCGACAGCACCCCCCGCGACCCGAAGACCGCCGCCGCCGGCAGTGCCGTCCCCGGCGCCGCCACGCCGACCGCGCACACCTTCCAGGTCGACCTGCGCGGACTGGTGGACCTGCTCTCCCACCACCTCTACTCCAGCCCCCGGGTGTACCTGCGCGAGCTGCTGCAGAACGCGGTCGACGCCATCTCCGCCCGCCGCGCCGCCGACCCGTCCGCCCCCGCCCGGATCACCGTCCGGGCCGACGGCGACCTGACCGTCACCGACACCGGCATCGGCCTCACCGAGGCCGACGTGCACACCTTCCTCGCCACCATCGGCCGCAGCTCCAAGCGCACCGCCGATGGCGGCCTCGACAACTCCGGCCTGGCGGCGGCCCGCAGCGACTTCATCGGCCAGTTCGGCATCGGCCTGCTGGCCTGCTTCGTCGTCGCCGACGAGATCACCGTCGTCAGCCGCTCCGCCAAGAGCCCCGACGCCCCCGTCGTCGAGTGGCGCGGCCACTCCGACGGCCGCTACACCATCACCACCCTGCCCGCGTCGGCGAAGCCCGAGCCCGGCACCACCGTGCACCTCACCCCCCGGCCCGACGCCGCCCGGTGGACCCGCCACGACCAGGTCGTCGAACTCGCCCGCCACTACGGCAGCCTGCTGCGCCACGAGGTCACCGTCACCGACGCCCGCGGCACCGCCACCCGGATCGACGCCCCCGCACCCTGGGACGTCCGGCACGGCTCCCCGCTCGCCCGCCGCGAGGCGCTGACCGCCTACTGCCGGGACACCTTCGACTTCACCCCGCTCGACACCATCGAGCTCGACCTGCCGCTGGTCGGCCTGCGCGGCGCCGCCTACGTGCTGCCCGACGCCGCGCCGCCCTCGCGCCGGGCCGGCCACCGCGTCCACCTCAAGGGCATGCTGGTCTCCGACCAGGCCGACGACCTGCTGCCGGACTGGGCGTTCTTCGTCCGCTGCGTCGTCGACGCCGACGGCCTGCGCCCCACCGCCTCCCGCGAGGGCCTGTACGCCGACGAGACGCTCGCCGCCGTCCGCGAGGCCTGCGGCGCCCGGATCCGCGACTGGCTGACCGGCCTGTCCGCCAGCGACCCGGCGCTGCTGCACCGGTTCATCGGCGTCCACCACCTGGCCGTCAAGGCGCTCGCCCGCTACGACGACGAGCTGCTGCGGATGCTGCTGCCCTGGCTGCCCTTCGAGACCACCGACGGCAACGTCACCCTCGACGAGTTCGCCCGCGCCCACCCGGTGATCCTGGTCGCCCGCACCGTCGAGGAGTTCCGCCAGGTCGCGCCGATCGCCGGCGCCGCCGGCCTCGGCGTCGTCAACGGCGGCTACACCTACGACGGCGACCTCGTGCACCGGCTGCCCGAGATCCGGCCCGGCACCTCCGTCGCCGACCTCGACCCGGGCACCGTCACCGCCCACCTGGACACCGTCGACCCGTCCGCCGAACTCGCCGCCGCCGCCTTCCTCGCCACCGCCCGCGAGGTCGTCGGCCGCTTCGACTGCGACGTCGCACTGCGCAGCTTCCACCCCGCCAGCGCGCCCGCCCTGCTGCTCGACAACCGCGAGGCCCGGCACGAGCGCACCCGGGCCCGCCTCGCCGACGAGGCCGACGGCCTGTGGGCGGACATCCTCGGCTCGCTGCGCGCCGAGGTGCCGCGGGCGCAGCTCGTCCTCAACCACCTCAACCCGCTGGTGCGGCGCGCCGCCACCATCCCCGGCAAGGAGCTCGCGGTGATCGCCGCCGAGGCCCTCTACGGGCAGGCCGTGCTGCTCACCCGCCGCCCGCTGACCGCGGGCGAGAGCGCCCTGCTCAACCGGTCGTTCCTCGGCCTGCTCGACCACGCCATGCTCGGCCGCGACGCCGCCGACCCGCAGAAGGAGTCCTGATGACGGACACCCCCGAGGCGCTCACCGAGGCGCTGCGCGCCAACGACGCCCGCCCCTACGGCCGTTCGCGCACCGTCACCGCCGAGGAACTCGCCGAGGCCGCCGAGCAGTTCCCCGACCACCGCGAGCTGCAGGTGCTCGCCCTGATGGACCTGATGGAGGCCTACGAGTACGACGGCGAGGCCCGCAAGGCCCCCGTCGTCTTCGCCCGGATCCTCAAGCTCTGGGACACCCACCCCGACGACTTCAACGAGTGGGCCCGCCTCCAGGTGTTCTGGCGCTTCAAGTGGGTCGCGTCCGCGCTGCTCTCCACCCCGGACGTGCCGCTGGACGCGATCCGGCGCTGGCACGACGAGATGCGCAGCCGCTACACCGCCGCCGACCACGGCCTGCAGCCGTACTACGCGCAGCGGTACCACCTCGCCGCGCACACCGGCGACGCCGCCGACGACGCCTTCGACCTGTGGGCGACCAGGCCGCGCTCGCAGATGAGCGACTGCACCGCCTGCGAGGTCCGTGCCCGGGCCCGCCACCACGCCGCCCGCGGCGACGACGCCCGCGCCCTGCGGGAGTGGCAGCCCGTGCTCGGCGGCGAGAGCACCTGCTCCGAGGAGCCGTGGACCAGCCACGCCTGGGCCCTGCTGCCGCTGCTGCGCGAGGGCCGGCTCGACGAGGCCCGCTCCAGCCACCTCGTCGGCTACCGCGGCGCCCGCGGCAAGTCCAGCACCGCGAGCCAGATCGGCCTGCACCTGGAGTTCTGCGCGCTCTCCGGCAACGAACCCCGCGGCCTGGAGATCCTCGCCGAGAACCGCGGCCTCTTCGACGGGCACGGCTACCCGCTGGCCCGGCTGGGCTTCCTCGTCGGCGTCGAGGTGCTCACCGCCCGGCTCGCCGCCCTCGGCCACGGCGACCTGCCCGCTGCCGGCCCCGCCGGCCGGAACTGGACGGTCGACGCGCTGCACGCCCACGTCGCGGCCGAGGCCGAGCAGTCGGCCGCCCGCTTCGACGCCCGCAACGGCACCACCGCGGTCGGCGACCGCCGCCGGGCCCGCCTCGCCCGCACCCCGCTGCTCGACCGGCCGCTCGCCCTCGGCGTGCGGGCCGCCGGGCAGGTGCCCGCGCCGGCCGCCGCCCCGGTGGTCCGTCCCACGGCCGAGCCCGTCCCCGAGGACTTCGTCGCCCTGGTGCTGCGCGCCCGCGAACTCGACCGGACCGACCACCCCGACGCCGACGCGCTGTGGGCCCGGATCACCACCGTCGTCGCCGACGACGACCACGTCCACCCCGACCACCCGGAACTCGGCCCCGCGGAACGGCTGCAGGGCAACCTCGCCGACCACCGCGCCCAGCACGCCTTCGAGGCCGACGACTGGCAGACCGCCCGCACCGAACTGCTCGCCGCCGCCGAGCTGTACGAGAGCGCCGGACTGCCGATCCGCGCCCTGGTGGTGCGCACCCGCGCCGCCGTCGCCCACCTCGGCGAGGAGGACAGCGCCGCACCCGACTGGCCCGCGCTCGACGAGGCGCTCCGCCGCGCCGACGAACTCGCCGCCGCGGCCCCGCGGACCGGCGAGGGGCAGGGCGGGGACGCCGCCGAGGACCGGCTGGCCGTGGTGCACAGCCTCACCTTCGCCGCCTACCAGGAACTGGTCGCCGCCCTGCCGGAACCGCCCGCCGAGGTGGCCGCCCGCTTCGACCGGCTGCTCGACGCCTACCGCACCGGGGCCACCGAACTCGGCCTGCCGCTGCGCATCGCCGCCGCCCGCCAGTACGCCGCCGACATCGCCGCCCGGCAGGGCCGGATGGCCGAGGCGCGCGAGGGGCTGGAGACCTCGATCGAGCAGTTGGAGCGGGACGGGCTGCCCTGGCGCACCCCCCGCCCGCTCGGGCTGCTCGGCCAGATCGAGCTGATGACCGG
>NZ_JBEYFP010000565.1:0-3972 GCF_040634455.1 Kitasatospora sp. NPDC007106 | reverse complement strand
AAGAAGGCGGCGAGGTCGTCGCGGAGGTCGCCGGTGTCGGGCAGGCCGACGGCGGCGGTCGCGCTGTCGGCCATCGCCTCGGCCACCACGGCGCCCTTGGTGGGCCACCAGCGGTAGACGGTCTGCTTGCCGACCCCGGCCGCGCGGGCGATCCGGTCGATCGTCAGTTCCCGGCCCGGCTCGCGCAGCAGCTGCATGGTCGCGGTCAGGACGGCCTCGCGCGCGGCTTCGTTGCGGCGGCGGCCGGTGTGCGGGCGGGCGGCGGCGGGGCCGGGGTCTTCCATGGACGGGACTCTACACCGGAAAAGGCATTGCCGAGACGATCGGTCTCGGCAAATATTTGTCGAGACGGATCGTCTCTACAACTTTCCAGGAGTCCCCGTGTCCCTCTCCCCGTCCTCGCCGTACCCGTCCTTCGCCGGCCTGCGGATCGTCGTCATGGGCGGCAGCAGCGGCATCGGCGAGGCCGCCGCCCGGGCCTTCGCGGCCGCCGGGGCCGATGTGGTGATCACCGGCCGGTCCAAGGCCGGGCTCGACGCGGCGGCCGAGCGGATCGGCCACCCGGTCACCGCCGTCGAGGCCGACGCCACCTCGGCCGGGTCGATCGCCGCCTGCTTCGAGGCGGTCGGCCGCCTCGACCACCTGGTGCTCGCCCTGAGCTCGGGCGCCGTCGGCCTCGGCCCGTTCGCCGAACTCGCCGAGGCCGACCTGCGGACGGCCTTCGACGGCAAGCTCTTCGCGCACTTCGCCGTGCTGCGGGCGGCCCTGCCGCGGCTGCGCGAAGACGGCTCGGTCACCTTCGTCACCGCCGCCTCGGCCCGGGCCGCACTGCCCGGGTCGTCCGGACTCGCCGCGGTCAACGGCGCGCTGGAGGCCGCCGTCCCGCCGCTCGCCGCCGAACTGGCGCCGCTGCGGATCAACGCCGTCTCCCCCGGCGTCGTCGACACCGCCTGGTGGTCCGGCATGCCGGACGCCGACCGGGCCGCGTTCTTCGCCGGCGTCGCCGCGGCCCTGCCGGTCGGCCGGGTCGGCACCCCCGAGGACGTCGCCCAGGCCATCGCCTACCTCGCGGGCAACGGCTTCACCACCGGCACCGTCCTCGACTGCGCCGGCGGCGCGACGCTCGCCACCGGCCGCTGACCGTCCGCCCCGGGCGGCCGCCGGCTCCGGAATTCAACTGGTCCAACCAGTTGACCAGTGGTCGGGGCGGGTGCATGCTGACGGCCATGACGGAGCGGATCATCCGGCGGGAAGCGGTCTCGGACCAGCTGTTCTCGCTGCTGGAGGAGCGGATTCTGAACGGCGTGCTGCCGCCCGGCGGCGCGCTGACGGCCGAGCGGGAGCTGGCGGCGGAGTTCGGGGTCAATCGGCACGCGGTGCGCGAGGCGGTCAAGCGCCTGCAGCAGGCCCGGCTGGTGGAGGTGAGCCAGGGCGGGCGCACCCGCGTCCTGGACTGGCGCGCCTCGGCCGGACTGGACCTGGTGCTGCAGGCGTCCGCCGGGTCCCGGGTGCCGCCCGCACTCGCCGGCCTGCAACGCGACGCCCTGGAGATGCGGGCCTGCATCGGCGCGGACGCCGCCCGGCTGTGCGCCGAACGCTGCTCGCCCGACCAGGCGGCGGAGATCACCGCGGCGGCGGCCGCCTTCGGGCGGATCGGTCCGGACCTGGCCGCGCTGGGCGCCGCGGACATCGCCTGGTGGCGGCTGATCGTCACCGGCTCCGGCAACCTCGCCTACCTGCTGGCGTTCAACAGCCTGGTGGGCGGCGCGCTGCCGGTCGGCGAAGTGCCCCCGGCGCACCGCGCCGACGAGCTGCTGGACGTGACGGCCCATCTGCGTCTCGCCGAGCTGATCGCCGCCGGTGACGCCCCGGCCGCCGAACGGGCGGCCCGGGAGCTGCTCTCGCGCGCCGTGCCGTCCCCCGCCGCGGAGCCGGCGCCGTCCGCCGCGGCAGGACGGGAGGCGGCGGGATGATCCCCGCAGTGGTGTACGCGATACCCGCGTTCGTGCTGCTGGTCGCCGTCGAGGCGCTGTCGTACCGCTTCCTGCCCGACGACGAGGAGTACGGCTACGAGGTCCGCGACACCGCCACCTCGCTGTCGATGGGCGCCGGCAGCCAGGTGGTCGGCCTACCGTGGAAGGTCTTCGCCGTCCTGGCGTACGCCGGGGTGTACACCCTCGCGCCCTGGCACCTCTCCCCCTCGTCGGCCTGGACCTGGCTGCTCCTCCTCTTCGCCGACGACCTGGCGTACTACGCCTTCCACCGGGCGCACCACCGGGTGCGGGTGCTGTGGGCGAGCCACGTGGTGCACCACTCCAGCGTCCGGTACAACCTGTCGACGGCGCTGCGGCAGAGCTGGACGCCGATGACCTCGCTGCCGTTCTGGCTGCCGCTGGCGGCGCTCGGCCTCCCGCCGTGGATGATCCTGCTGCAGCAGTCGATCAGCCTGATCTACCAGTTCTTCCTGCACACCGAGCGGGTGGACCGGCTCTGGCGGCCCGTCGAGCTGGTCTTCAACACCCCGTCGCACCACCGGGTGCACCACGGCTCCAACCAGGTGTACCTGGACCGCAACTACGGCGGCATCCTGATCGTCTGGGACCGGCTGTTCGGCAGCTTCGAGCCGGAGGGCGAGCGGGTGGTCTACGGACTGACGAAGAACATCACCACCCACAACCCGCTCCGGGTGGCCTTCCACGAGTACGCGGCCGTCTGGCGGGACGTCAGGGCGGCGGCCCGCTGGCGGGATCGCGCCGGCCACCTCTTCGGCCCGCCCGGCTGGTCCCCGAAGCCCGAGACCTGAGCGGCCACCGCGGCGAGCGGTGCCGCGCAGGCGAGGGCGCGGCGACTGCCGCGGGCCGCGATTGGCCCAGGATCACGGCACTGAATTGCCCCGTGCCGGCGGGCCTTTTCCTCGGTACAGTGATCATCATGACGACGGATCAGAACACCGGCACCGCCCGCGACATGCTCGAACCCGTGCTCACCCGGTGCGCCGAGGCCGAGACCTGCGCGGACCCGAGCAGCGTGATGACGCTGCTCGCCGACTCCTCCCACACCGGGGGCGGGTTCACCAGCTACCGCTCCAGCTTCGCCAAGGGGGCGGCGGGCGCACCGGCGCACTTCCACACCAAGGCGTGGGAGCTCTTCTTCGTGATCAGCGGGTCCCTCCAGGTGCTGGTCGGCGAGGAGGTGAGCGTCCTCGGCGCGGGCGACTTCCTCGCGGTGCCGCCGCACACCCCGCACGCCTTCGCCGCGGCCCCCGGCGAGGAGGCGGACGTGCTGTTCGTGTTCACCCCGGGCATGGGGCGCTTCGACTACCTGCGGCTGCTCGGCCGGGTGATGCGCGGCGAGGCGGACCCGGCCGAGATCGCGGCCTCCTCGGAGCAGTACGACAACCACTACCTGGACAGCCCGGTCTGGCGTGCGGCCCTGGAGCGGTCGGCATGATCGAGCCCTCCGTCCGCATCCGGATCGCCCGCCCGTCCCTCGACCTCGCCGCCGCCGAGCGGTTCTGGGTCGGCGGGCTCGGCATGGCCGTGCTGTGGCGCACCACGGAGCACGTGGCGGGCGAGCACGACCTGCTCATGGTCGGCCTGCCCGGCGCCGACTGGCACCTGGAGCTCACCCGCGACCCCGATCGGCCGGTCGCGCCCGTGCCGACCGCCGACGACCTGCTCGTCCTCTACCTCGGCATCCCGGTGGACGAGGCCCTGGTCGACCGGCTGACCGCCCACGGCGGCACCCGGGTCCCGGCACACAACCCGTACTGGGACGAGCACGGGGTGACGGTCGCCGATCCGGACGGCTACCGCCTCGTGCTGTGCACCCGCACCTGGACGGTCTGACGCCCGCGGATCCGACGGGCGCCCGATCCGGGGGCGCGGCCGCCGGGGAGGGCCACCGGGCGCGGTGGGCGAATGCGGCCACCGGGCGCGGCCACCGGGTGCGACGGCCCGGGTGCACGGAGGG
>NZ_JBEYFP010000564.1:0-3980 GCF_040634455.1 Kitasatospora sp. NPDC007106 | reverse complement strand
CCGGGTACGGCGCCGCGGCCGCGGGGGGGGGGGCGGGGCCCCACGACGGCCCGGGCAGGGTGTCAGTAGCGCAGCACCGCGGCGATCCGGTCGTGCGCGGTGAGGTCGTCGTCGGGGACGAAGACCACCTCGGCGCCCTTGTCCAGCGCGGTCTCCACGAGCTCGTCGACGATGTCCTCGCGGACGCCCTCCTCCCAGCCGCCGGGCCGGTCGCCGTCCGCCGGTGCGAGGTGGCCGTCGGCGAGCCGCATCGTCCGCTGGAAGTGCTCCTCGACGGCGACCATCTCGACGCGTCCCTCGCAGACGGCCTCCCAGACCTCGTCCAGGCCGGCGGCGAAGGCCTTGCGGCTGCGTGCGGAGTCCAGTGCGGTGCTCACCCGGTCCGACTCGTGCGAGGCGAACTGGGCCATCGCCGGGGCGAGTTCCTGCAGCAGGACGCGGTCGGGGCCGTCCGTGAGGCCGCCCTTGAGCACGGTCGCGACGGCCGCGCCCGCGGCGGTGCCGACCTCCTGCAGGGCGGACACCGCCTGCGGCAGGCCGATCAGGAACAGCGGCCGGCGGTCCGCGGCGAGGACGGCGCCGAGCGCGGTGTCCACCGAGCGCAGGAAGCGCCGGGTCTCCTCGTCGCTGAAGGTGCTGGGCTGGCCGCCGGTGCGTTCCTCGCGCTGGACGTCCCAGTCCACGCCCTCCGCCTCCATCGGGAAGCCGTCCGCCTCGTGCTCGTGCAGCGCGAGGCCCGCGCCGCCCCACAGGGTGGCCCGGTCGGCGGCGACCGCCATGACCCAGTACGGGCGTTCCTGGGCCTTCGCGGCGACCAGGTTGCGGGTCAGGAAGGTGTCGCTGAGCACGACCCGTTCGGGCACCTCGCGCGGCAGGCTCCACACCTGGTGCTCGTCGGTGGTCGCGTACACCACCAGCCCGTCCAGCGAGTGCCGCAGGTCCACCTCGGCGACCGCCCGTTCGAGCTGCTTGTGCAGGTCGATGCGGTTCTGCCGGGAGGCCTCCGGATCGGCGTCGATCCGCCGCTCGGCCTCGGCGAGGAGGTTCCTCAGCCGCACCGCGTCCTGCGCGTTGTCCGGCTCGCGGCGGTGCGTCGGCATGGTCAGCGAGACGGCCGGGTACGGCCGGGGGCTGCGCAGTTCGCGCAGGGTGTCGGAGGTGAGGGAGTCGGTTTCCACGGGCGCTCTCCCGGGGTCGGTCCGCGCCGGGCGGGGCCCGGCGGGGCCGCGGGGCGGGGTGGAGCGACGGATGGCGCGGCCCACCGACCGACGCTTCCACGCGCTCCCCGGCGCCGCGCGCGCCCTGCGCCGATCGGGTGAACCCCGGTCAGGCGCCCAGCGACAGGAACTCGATGCCGTGGCCGAGGGTGCGCGCGGTGCCGTCCGCCTTGGTGCGCAGGTAGCGGACGTTGCTCTCGGACAGGTGGACGCCGGTCGGCACCTGCTCGGCCACCGTGATGCCGAGCCGGGACAGCTGGCCGGCCTTGTCGGGGTTGTTGCTCAGCAGCCGGATGCCGCGCGCGCCGAGCGTGGCGAGCATCTGGGCGGCGGCGGTGTAGTCGCGGCCGTCCTCGGGCAGTCCGAGCGCGGTGTTCGCCTCGTAGGTGTCCAGCCCGGCGTCCTGCAGCGCGTAGGCGTCGAGCTTGTTGTAGAGGCCGATGCCGCGGCCCTCCTGGCGGAGGTACAGCAGGTAGCCGCCGGCCTCGGCGATCCGCTCCGCGGACTCGCGCAGCTGCGGGCCGCAGTCGCAGCGGGCGGAGCCGAAGACGTCGCCGGTGAGGCACTCGGAGTGCAGCCGCACCAGCGGGGTCTCGCCGACCTCGCCGAGGGCGAGCGCGAGGTGCTCGGCGCCGTCCGCCAGGCCGTGGAAGGTGAAGACCTCGGCCTCCACCCGGAATCCGTCCGGGAAGGCCAGCGGGATGCGCACCCGGGAACGCACGGTGGCGGGGCCGGGCAGCGGCGTCCGGGCGGTGTCGGTCTGCGGCATGGCCGGGCCTCCGAGGTGGTGTGGTTCAGATGTGGTTCAAATTCGAACCGGTCGGTCAGGGTCAGACCGTACCTCGTGGTTCCAATTTGAACAACTGCCGTTGCGTCACGCACAACACCTCCCGTTCGGCCCACCATTCCCGGCCGTCCCGGCCTTCCGCCCAGCAAGCTGGGCGGAAGGAAGTCGCCGACCCCGAGGGAGCAGCATGTCCAAGGCGTTCGGATACCGGGCGTTCGGAGGCCCGGAGCACCAGGAGTTCCTGGACCGCCCCGTGCCCGTCCCCGGGCCGGACCGGCTGCAGATCGCCGTCCGCGCTGCCGGGGTCAACCCGATCGACTGGAAGATCCGCAACGGCTGGCTCGGCACCGACCGACCGCTGCCCGCCGTCCTCGGCGCCGAGGCCGCCGGTGTGGTCGAGGCCGTCGGGCCGGGCGTCGAGGGCTTCGCCGTCGGCGACGAGGTCTTCGGCGTCACGGTGGCCGGCGGCTACGCCGAACACACCCTGCTGGACGCCGCCGTCAGCGCCCGCAAGCCCGCCGAGGTCCCCTTCGCCACGGCGGCCGCGCTGCCCGTCGCGGGCGCCACCGCCTGGGACGCCGTCGAGCAGCTCGCCCTGGAGCCGGGGCGCACCCTGCTCGTCCTCGGCATCGCCGGCGGCGTCGGCAGCGCCGCCGCCCAGATCGCCCGCGCCCGCGGCGTCAAGGTGGTCGGCACCGCCGCCGACCGCAACCGCGACTGGGTCGCCTCCTTCGGCGCCACCCAGGTCCGGTACGGCGAAGGGGTGGCCGACCGGATCAGGACCGCCGCCCCGGACGGCGTCGACGGACTCCTCGACCTGATCGGCGGCGAGGACCTGCGGGAGGCCGCCGCCGTGCTCGCCGACCGCACCCGGCTGGTGTCCACCGCCGACCCCGACACCGCCGCCGCGCTCGGCGGCAGCGCCGTCCGCCGCAACCCCGGCCGGGAGGCGCTCGCCGCACTGGCCGCACTCGTCGCGGCCGGCGGCCTCGACCCGCGGATCACTGCGACTTACCCCCTCGACCGGGCTCCCGAGGCACTCGCCGAGGTCGAGTCCGGACACGCCCGCGGCAAACTCGTCCTGGTGGTGGAGTGACATGAGAATCGACAGACCCGCGCTCGGAGCCCCCTGCTGGGTGGAGATCTCCACCACCGACCCGGAGGGCTCCAAGGCCTTCTACCGCGAGACGTTCGGCTGGCGCACCGAGGTCGACCCGAACCCGGAGGCCGGCGGCTACACGCTGATGATGCTCGGCACCGACCCGGTCGCCGGCCTCGGCCCCGTCCAGCGCTCCGGGCAGCCCACCAGCTGGACGATCTCCTTCGCCGTCGACGACGCCGACGCCGCCGCCACCGCCGTCCGGGGCGCCGGCGGCCGGCTGGTGACGGAACCCGCCGACGTCCTCGACCTCGGCCGCTTCTCCGTCGCCGCCGACCCGTCCGGCGCGGTGTTCGCGCTCTGGCAGGCCCGCGGCTTCACCGGCACCCCGCTGATCGACGAGCCCGGCGCGCTCGGCTGGGTCGAACTCGCCACCCGGGACACCGCCGGCGCCAAGGAGTTCTACCCGAGGGTCTTCGGCTGGAGCGTCACCGTCGGCGAGATGTACACCCAGTGGGGCCTGCCCGGCCGGGAGTTCGGCGGCATGGCCGACATGGCCGACCAGTTCCCCGCCGACGTCGGCCCGTACTGGATGCCGTACTTCGCGGTCGCCGACGTGGACACCACCACCGAACGCGCCGCCGTCCTCGGCGCCACCATCGCGCTGCCGCCCACCGACGTGCCGGACGGGCCGAGGCTCGCCGTCCTGCACGACCCGCAGGGCGCGATCTTCGGCATCCACGTCGCGGGCGGCGGCTCCGGGCAGTGACGGCGGCGGGGGAGAGCCCGCCGGCTCAGGCCCGGCCGCGGGCCGCCGGCCTGCCGGCCCCCTGCTGCGCCCGGTGCGCCGGGCCCGCGGCCGGGGCGCCCGCCGACC
>NZ_JBEYFP010000563.1:0-3981 GCF_040634455.1 Kitasatospora sp. NPDC007106 | reverse complement strand
CAGGAGAGCAGGCCGCGGCGCACCCGGTGGCGGCCGGCCGCCGGGTCGGAGGCGTCGGCGTTCAGGGTGTCGGAGGAGGCGATGCCCCGCTCGACGCGGGCGAGCATGCGCTCCCGGTCCGGCCGGTGGGCCTCGGCGGCCTCGCGCAGCTGTCGGCGCAACTCGTCCATCAGCTCCTCCTTCCCGTCAGTTCGCCGGCCCGGTTGCCGAGCAGCCGCTGCAGTTCCGCCATCCCCTTGGAGGTCTGGCTCTTCACCGTGCCCACCGAGATGCCGAGGGCCAGGGCCGTCTCCTTCTCGGAGAGGTCCATGGCATGCCGGAGCACCACGCAGGCCCGCTTGCGGAAGGGTAGCCGGGCCAGCGCAGCCCGGACGTCCAGCACGGAGGCCACGTCCGGCCCGTCCGTCCGCTCGGAGCGGTGCGACCAGAACAGCAGCACCCGGCGCCGCTCGCGGACGGCGGTGCGGACCCGGCCGCGGGCCAGGTTGGCGACCACGCCGCGGGCGTAGGCGACGGGGTGGTCCGCGCCGCGGACCCGGTCCCAGCGGTGCCAGAGGGCCACCATGGCGTCCGCCGCGAGGTCGTCGGCCGCGTCCGCCTCGCCCGTCAGGAGGTGGGCGAGCCGGGCGAGTTCGGCGTGGTGGCGTTCGAAGAAGTCGTGGAACTCCGCGGACGCATCGTCGGCGATCATGTCCGGGGCGTGACCTCTCGATCCGTTGTGAGCGTTCTCAATCAGCAGGGAGGGCGGCAGCCTACCAACCGCTCCCGCCGCCGGATCAGCGGGTGCCCCGGTCGTCGCCGCAGGTCGCAGGGGTGTCGGCCGGGCCGTGCGGCCCCGCCGGCCGAGGCCGAGCGGGTCGGCGGCGGGTGCCGTGCCCAGCGCCGTCACCCCTCCGTACCCGACCGGGCGGCGCGCACCCCTGCGCGGGCGGACGGCACGGACGGACGGCACGGGTCGAACGGTCTCTCGGGGGCAGGGCCGGGCACGGGGGAGCCTCCTTCGGATCGGCGCCTTGCTGCCCCCGGGTTGCCACCGACGCGCGAAAGGTTGCCGCCGGACGGGAAGTCGATCCGGCCGCCGCCGACGGGAAGCCGGTCCTGCCGGGTCGGCGCGTGCCGTCGTGGCCGACGAACGGCACTCGCGGCAGTGAGCGGGCCGCCGAGCGGCGAAGGGCCGTCGGAGCGGCGAAGGGCTGTCAGGGCGGCGAGGGGCTGTCAGGGCGGCGAGTCACCGTCACATCAGCACGTTGCCACCCAAGAGTGAATCGCCATCAGCCAAGCGATTGATCGACACCAAAGTGAATGGGTATCACACCACCAAGATGCCATCGCGAACACGAATGCCCATCACGTCAGCGGCAGGGCGATCGCCAGCGCGATGCCCGCGCCGAGCAGCGCGCAGACCAGCGCCGCCGCGCAGAGCGTACGGACGGTGTCACGACGCAGCGCGGTGCGCAGCGCACCCGGCAGCGGATCCTGGTCCAACTGCCGGCGGACGCGGCGGGTGGCGCGGCGCAGCAGCCACAGGCCCACCCGCCGGCGCAGCGGGAGACCGCCGGTGTCGGGCGGCTCCGGGTCGAGGGCGGCGCGGGCCGGGACGTTGAGCCGGCGCTGCGCCCACCGGGTGGGGCCGGCGGCGTCGGCCTCCGGTTCGGCGAGCAGTAGGGCGCGGGCGGACCGGGCGGTCCGCTGCCGGACGTCCCGGCCGCCGGGCCCGCCGACGGTGCGGTCGAGCAGGGCGGAGTCCGCGCCGAGCAGTTCGTCGAGGTTCTGCTGCATCCGTTCCCGCCCGATCTCGGCGGCGAGCAGCGCGCTGTGCAACTCCCGCTCGGCGTCCTGCCGTTCGCCCGGCTCGGGGACGAGGACGCGGAGCAGGTGGCGGGCGGCGTCCAGGCGGCCCCAGGTGAAGTCGGAGCTGCGCCAGTCCTCGTCGAGGAAGGCGCCGAAGTGGCCGAGCCGGGTGCCGTACAGCTTGCGGTCGCCCATGTCGGCGTAGCGGTCCTGGCGGAAGAGCGGGCCGAGGTCGTCGGGGCCGAGGCGGAGGAAGGCGAAGGCGGGGGTGGGTTGTTCGACGGCGGCTGCGGCGGGGGCGTAGGCGTGGCTGAGGACCTCGACGGCGAGGCAGCAGGCGAGGGCGTCGCGGGTGGTGGCGAAGCGCTGGTCGCCGAGGGTGTGCAGGGCGGTGAGGTAGCTGCCGGCGGCCTGCCGGACGAGGCCGCCGAGGGTGCGGGCGGCGTCGAGGCGGGTGAAGACCTCGCTGACCCGGTCGGCGATCCCGGCGTCGGACGGGCCCGGCGGCGGCCCCTCGCGCAGGGCGGCGCGGACGGCGGTCGCCACCGCCCGGGTCTCGGCGAGCCGGCGGCAGACCAGTCCGGCCGCCGAGGCCAGCTGGCGGCGGACGGTCGGCTGGCAGTCGGGCAGGCGGCGCTGCAGGTCGCAGAGCATCATCCGCAGGACGCGTTCGGTGGGGACGAGCCCCCACCGCCAGTCGCCGGGGTCGGCGGCGTGCACGGGGTCGTCGTGCTCGGTGGCGGCCGGCGGCAGCCAGCCGGGGTTGCGGCCGGGCAGCCAGTCGGCCGCGGTACCGGGCAGGTCGAGCAGGGCGGTGACGCCGTCCGCGGAAGCCTGCCGGCGGACGTCCCAGACGACGGCCGCGGCCCGGCTGCGGCGGTAGTCGTCGAGGAGTTCGGCGGCCCGGTGCAGCAGGCGGGTGGCCCGGACGGGGTTCTCGTACAGCTCGCGGAAGAGGTGCTCCTGGACGCCGGAGACGCGGGTGCGCATCCGTTCGGCGAGGTCCTCGGTGGCGGAGCGGAAGTTGGCCTCGCGGGGGTGGTGCAGTGCGGTGGCGGCGGCCTCCGTCCAGGTGATGTCCTCGGGCCGTTTGCGGCCGACGGCCTCCTGCCGCAGGGTGCCGGCGAACGGCACCACGTACACCAGGACGCGTTCGGGCCGCCGGTCGGCGAGGCGTTCTCCGATCGCGTCGAGCACCGGGCGGAAGGGCTCGTTGTCGAGGACGCCGCCGTCCATGACGGAGCTGCTGGGGATGGCGGAGGGCGGGTCGCGGTGGTCGGCCATCGGCGCCTCCTGCACCGGGGCGAAGGCCACCGGGAACGCGGCCGTGGCGCGGGCGGCGCGCAGCAGGGCCGGCGCCAAGCGGCCGGCCGGGCCGTGGAAGTCGCGGAGCGGGCGCTTGCCGACCTGCCAGGTGCCGGCGCGGGTGCGTTCGTAGACCGGAGCCTCGTCGTCGTGGCGGAACCGGTAGACCCGGCGGTGGTCGGGCACGTCGAAGGCGCCGCCGTAGCCGTCGGTGCACCGGCGGGGGCGGCCGTCGAGGGCGGTGGCGGTGAGGAAGAGGGTGACCGGCTCGGCCAGTTGCGGTTCGCCGCCCATCGCGGCGACGGCCTCGGTGAGGGCCTCCTCGACGACGGCGCCGCGCAGCAGGCTGCCGGAGCCGTCCTCGGAGAGCAGCCGGCCGAGGTCGGCGGTGCGGTTCCAGGTGGCGTGCAGGTCGGGCAGGGCGGCGCCGCGGGCGACGGCGGTGGCCAGCAGCACGCCGTTCAGCCCGCCGGCGGAGGTGCCGGCGACCACGTCCACCACGACCCGCTTGTGCCGCTCCCGGGTGAGGCGCTGCCAGATCCGGAAGGCGGGGCGGTCGCGCTCGGCGACGCCCGACTCGTCGTCGCCCCGGGAGGCCCGGCGCAGCAGGTCGAGTTCGTGGGCCACGCCGCCCATCCAGACCGCGAGGCTGATGCCGCCGTTGAGGACGAGGGCGAGCCGGACCTCCTGCGGCGGGCCGGCGGCCGCGGTGTCCTGGTCGGTCATAGCGGAAGGCTAGGCGGCCGGCGGGGCGTCACCGTCCGGACCGGGCGGCCGGTTCAGCCGCTCGGCGGAACGGATTGCACCGGGCGGCGCAGTGGCCGCGGGCCCGGCCGACGCGGGGCCGGCCGGTAGGCGAGACCCGGCCGGCGCGAGGTCGGCGGG
>NZ_JBEYFP010000562.1:0-3982 GCF_040634455.1 Kitasatospora sp. NPDC007106 | reverse complement strand
CGGCCGGGGCCGGCGCGGAGGGTCCGCGCCGGCCCCGCCGCCGTCAGCCCTCGGCGAGTGCCGGAGCCTCGGCCACCGCCACGGGCTTGCGCCCCGCACCGGTGCGGCCCGACACCAGGGCACCCAGCAGGGCCACCCCGGTCATCACCAGGAAGATCACCGCGAACGGGCCGGCCGGCGCCGTCCCACCCTCGGCGGCCGCCACCGAACCGCCGCCGAGCCCGGCGAACAGCACACCCGCCAGACCGATCAGCAGCACGTTGCCGAGCGCGTCGCTCAGCTGGATCGCCGCCGAGTTGGCGCCGGTGTCCTCCGGCGCCGACAGCTTCATCATCAGGACGCTGATGCTGGCCACCGCCAGGCCCATCCCGACACCGCCGACCGCCCAGAACACCGCCGCCGTCCAGGCCGGCACCGCGGGCACCAGCACCACCGCGGCCCCGGCGATCGCCACCGCGGTCAGCACGAAGCCCACCCGGATCAGCGCCTCCCGGTGCCGGTCCGCCCACGGCCGCCCCTGCAGCCAGGAGCCGAGCGCCCACGACAGGCCGCCACTGGTCAGCGTCAGGCCCGCCAGGGTCGGCGACAGGTCCCGCTGGGTCACCATCATCAGCGGGACGAAGGCCTCCGCCGCGAAGAACGCACCCGCCGCGACGCCGCGCAGCAGGATCACCGTCGGCAGCCCGCGGGCCGCCCGCAGCGTGCCCGGCGGCAGCAGCCGCACCACGGCCGGCACCAGCAGCGCCGCGCCCAGCGCGGCCGGCAGCAGACCCAGCAGGTCCAGGCGCTGGCCCGCGTACTGCAGCAGCCCGGCGCCCAGCGCCGCCAGCGCCGCGCACCAGGTGCGGCGCCGGTCGAACGGCGCGGGCCGCAGCGGCGGCTGCGCCCGCTCCGCCCGGCGCAGCGCCGGGCCCATCACGGCGAGCGGCAGCAGGATCAGCACCGGCACGGCCAGGAACACCCAGCGCCAGCCGAGGTGCTGGGTCACCGCGCCGGAGACCAGCGGCCCGACGATCGACGGCAGCACCCAGGCCGCCGAGAACGCCGCGAACACCGACGGCCGCAGCCGCTCCGGGAAGGCCCGGCCCACCACGACGTACAGCGCGACGATCACCAGTCCGCCGCCGAGCCCCTGGATCGCCCGGCCGGCCACGAAGGGCCACATGCCGACCGCCGTGCCGGCCACCACCAGGCCCGCCCCGAACACCGCGATGCCGGTGAACAGCGGCGCCAGCGGGCCCCGCCGGTCGCACCACTGGCCGGAGACCACCAGGGCGAACAGCGTCGTCGTGAAGTAGCCGGAGAAGGCGAAGGCGTACAGGCCGAGCCCGTCGAGCTGCCTGGCGGCGACCGGCATCGCCGTGTTCACCGCCGTCGCCTCGAAGGCGAGCAGCAGCACCACCGAGACGATCCCCAGCGTCAGCGCCCGGTACGGCCCGCTCATCACTCCCCCGGTGTCGAGGGCGGTGTCGGGCACGGGCTCGGCGCGGTCGACCGGGGTCGAGGAGGAGGTGGTGGCCATGCCTGCCATCGTAAGGCGCTCGGGCGCCGGTGACTCCTGACCATCGGTCGGTGATCACCCGGGACCTCCGACCTAAGCCTTCGGTGACCTACGGCTCAGTGCAGCACCTTGAGTCCGATCACACCGCCGAGGATCAGCAACAGGCAGGTCACCCGGGCCGCGGTCAGCGCGTCGCCCAGCGCCGCCATCCCGTACAGCGCCGTCCCGACCGCGCCGATGCCCACCCAGACCACGTAGCCGGTGCCCAGCGGGATGCTCCGCAGCGCGTACGCCAGCCCGCCCATCGACAGCACCAGCGCCACCGCGAACACCGCGCTCGGCAGCGGGCGCGAGAACCCCTTGGCCGCCTCCAGCGACACCGCCCAGACGGTCTCCAGCACACCCGCCACGATCAACACCAGCCACGCCACGACGGCACCTCCGCAGTAGAGGGCGGCAGCTCCGTCGCTGCCGCCGCAGTACCGCGCCGTCTTGTCCTGCCGGGTACGACGCACCTCGTCCGGGGCGCTCGATCACGCCACCCCTCGAACGTAACACACGACGACACACGGAATTCATACTCGAATATTGACGCGCCCCTCCCCGCTCCCCCTAAGATGAATTCACCAGCACGGCGGAGACCGAATACCGGGCCCGCCGCCCACGACAGTGACGACAGGAGTCGACCCATCAGGGTGCCGGTGGTGCCGAGGCCGGCCACGAAGTGGGTGACGGTGGGCAGGTCGGCGAGGATCTCAGGGCCGGTGCCGGTGTAGTGCGCTCCGGCGTTGTCGGGGTTGCCGTACTGGTAGAGCATGACCCAGTCGGGGTGCTCGGCGGCGATCTCCTTGGCGATGCGCACGGCGGTGTTGGAGCCGCCGGCGGCCGGCGAGGAGATGATCTCGGCGCCCCACATGCGGAGCAGCTCGCGCCGCTCCTCGCTGGTGTTCTCCGGCATGACGCACACCATGCGGTAGCCCTTGAGCTTGGCGGCCATGGCCAGCGAGATGCCGGTGTTGCCGCTGGTGGGCTCCAGGACGGTGCAGCCGGGGGTGAGCCTGCCGTCGGCCTCGGCCCGCTCGATCATGTGCAGGGCCGGGCGGTCCTTGATCGAGCCGGTGGGGTTGCGGTCCTCCAGCTTGGCCCAGAGGCTCACCAGGCCGTCGGCGTTCCCGGGTACGGCTGCCGACAGGCGCGGCAGCCGTACCAGCGGGGTGTTGCCGACGGCCTCGAGGGGGCTGTCGTAGCGCATTACTTCATGCCGCCGGCGACGGCGGGGAGGATGGTGACGCTGTCGCCGTCGGCGAGGGCGGTGCTGATGCCCTCGAGGAAGCGGACGTCCTCGTCGTTCAGGTAGACGTTGACGAAGCGGCGCAGCTCGCCGGCGTCGAGGAGGCGCTCGGCGATGCCGGGGTGGCGGCTGTCGAGGTCCTGGAACAGTTCGCCGAGGTTGGTGCCGGTGCCTTCGACGGCCTTGGCGCCGTCGGTGTACGGGCGGAGGATGGTCGGGATGCGGACCTCGATGGCCATGGCTGCGCTCCTGTGGAGGTGGGTCGGGTGGGCCGCCGCACGCGGCGCGGCAGGGGTGACGGCCCCGGAGCGGCCGGGGCGGGCTGGCGGTGCCGAGTCAGTGGGCGTCGGCGGTGCCGGGACAGATCGCGCTGGCGAGCCGGCACAGGTCGACGTGCAGGCGCGCCACGAGGCGGATGCCTGGGGCCTGATTGGTCACATCGACGGAACGCATGGGCTCATCGTATAGATTCCCGCCCCCGCAGCGGCATCCACGTCTCGCGATCCGGATGGTTTCGTTTCCCATGCCGAGACGGCGGCCCGCCGCGGCCGGTCGTGACCGGTCGGCGGGCCGTGTGCGGCGGCGGCCGGTCAGGCGGAGTACTCCTCGACGACCTGCACGTCTTCCTCCGTGATCACGCCGTCCACGATGCGGAACGAGCGGAACTCGTACGGGTCCTCCTCGCCGTTGCCCTCGGCGGTGGAGACGAGCACGTAGTGCGCCTCCGGCTCGGAGGCGTAGCTGACGTCGGTGCGCGAGGGGTAGGCCTCGGTGGCGGTGTGCGAGTGGTAGACGACCACCGGGACCTCGTCGCGGTCGTCCATCTCCCGGTAGAGCTTGAACAGGTCACCGGAGTCGAACTCGTAGAAGGTGGGCGAGCGGGCCGCGTTGAGCATCGGGACGAACCGCTCGGGCCGGCCGCTGCCCTCGGGGCCGGCGACCACGCCGCAGGCCTCGTCCGGGTGGTCGGCGCGGGCGTGGGCCACGATGCGGTCGCGCAGTTCTCGGGTGATGGTCAGCATGCGGCCAGGATAGCGACGGCCGGCCCCGGGTCAGGGTCCGGGACCGGCCGTCGTCTCGACTGCCGGACGCCCGCCGGACGGCCGGCCGGGGTCCGGCGGGTCAGCCGCCCGCGCCCGGGCCCCGCCCAACGCCAGAGCGGCGGGGAGGGCACGAGTGAGGGGGAGTAG
>NZ_JBEYFP010000561.1:0-3993 GCF_040634455.1 Kitasatospora sp. NPDC007106 | reverse complement strand
CATGGCCGGCAGCGCGGTCACGGCCCCGGCGGCGACGGCCTGCAGGGCGCGGCGCAGCACCAGACGACGGTTGATGTCCATGCCACGGAAGCTACGGTCCGCCCGTCGGCCCCGCACCTTGTCGCCCGCGTGTCCGGTCCGTCCGCCGTACCCCCTACGCCGACCGGGTCGGTCGCGGCTCCTGACCGACCGTCGGGCTGACCCTCCGTCGCCCGCGGCGGGTCCGGGCGTGTCGCGCGGTGCCTCCCGGCCGGCCGTGACGACCGGCGGAACCGTCCGGCCCCGTCCCCGCGTCTCCAGTCGACGTCGCCGCCCGGTGATCACCGCGGAGGCGGTGCCGGGCGGTGCGACGTCGGTCGAGCGGCGCCCGGTGCGCGGGCGCGGGAGGCGGGAGTGTCGGATGGTCGGTGTTGTGACGGAGGTCGAGGCCCCTGCTGCGCCGCCGGTCGCGCCCGGGTGGCTGCGTGCGCTGCGGCTCGCCGTGCTGGCCTGCTGCGCGCTGGTGCTGCTGGTGCCGGCCGCGCTGATCGTGGTGCGGCTCGGCGGGCTGGACGACGGGACGGACCTGTCGCTGCCGGTCGCGGGCGTGCCGTACGTGGCGGTGCTGAGCGTGCTGGTGCTGTTCACCACGGCGCTGCTGCGGTCCCGGGCGCTCACGGCGGTGGCCCTCGCGCTGACCGCGGTGCAGCTGTTCTGGCTGGTGCCGCGGTTCGTCGGGGACGGCGGCGGGGTGCCGACGTCCGCGCCGCGGCTGCGGCTCGCCACCAGCAACGCCTACCTGGGGCAGGTGGATCCGGCGGCGCTGGTCCGGCTGGCCCGTGAGGAGCGGGTGGACGTGCTCGCGGTCGAGGAGTCGAACCCGGGGCTGGCGAACGCCCTGGAGCGCGCCGGGATGGCCGGGGTGCTGCCGTACAAGGTGGCGGGCCGGTACTCCGACACGGCGCTGTACTCGCGGCTGCCGCTCTCCGCGGCCCGGGTGGCGGACGCGCCGTTCTCCGACGAGCCGACCTCGGCCGAGGTGGCGGTGGAGGGCCGTACCGTGCGGGTGGTCGCCGTGCACACCTACTACCCGCTGGGCGATTCGCGGAAGTGGGCGGCCGGTTTCGACGCGCTCCGCTCGGACGTGGCGGGGCGGGCCCGCAACGCCGTCCTGCTCGGTGACTTCAACGCCACCCTGGACCACACGCCGATGCGGCGGTTGCTCGGCACCGGCCTGACCGACACCCACGCCGAGCTCGGCCGGGGCTTCGACGGCACCTGGCCCGCGGACCGCCCGGTGCTGCCACCGGTACTGCAGCTCGACCACGTGCTGCACGGCGACGGACTGAAGGCTGTCACCGTCGCCGAGCGCACCCTGCCGGGCACCGACCACCGGGCGGTGGTCGCCGAACTCGCCGTCACCGGCTGACGGCCGCCCGGGTACGCCTACGATCACCGGTACGACCCCGCGGGGCCCGGCCGGGCCCCGCGGACCACGAGGCAGGGAGTCGGCACGGTGGACGTGGGATTCGTCGGTCTGGGCACGATGGGCCGCGGGATGGTCCGTCAACTGCTGGCGGCAGGACACCGGGTGACGGTGTGGAACCGGTCGCCGGAGCCGGTGCGGGAGCTCGTCGCGGAGGGCGCCGAGGCGGCCGACGGGCCGGCCGGGGTGTGGCGGTGCCGGGCCGTGGTGTCGATGCTCGCGGACGACGCCGCGGTGGAGTCGGTGCTGCTCGACGAGAAGGCGCTGGCCTCGGCGGCGGCCGCCCTGCACGTCAACATGGCCACCGTCTCCCCCGCGCTGGCGCGCCGGGCGGCGGAGCTGCACGCACGGCACGGGGTGGCCTACGTGGCGGCGCCGGTGCTGGGCCGCGGCGAGGTCGCCGCGGCGGGCAACCTGGCGATCCTGGCGGCCGGTCCGGCCGACGCGCTGGACCGGGCCGCCCCGCTGTTCGAGGCGATGGGGCGGCGGACCTGGCGGCTCGGCGACCGGCCGGAGATCGCCAACACGGCCAAGATCTGCGCCAACTTCGTGCTGGTCTCGGCGGTCGAGGCGGTGGCGGAGGCGACCGCGCTCGGCGAGGCGAGCGGGCTGGCCGCCGAGGACCTGCTGTCCGTGCTGACCGGCACGGTCTTCCCCGGGCCGGTGTACGAGGGGTACGGCGCGATGATCGCCGAACGGCGGTACGAGCCCGCCGGGTTCCGGCTCGACCTGGGGTTCAAGGACGTCGGCCTGGCGCTGGACACCGCGGCCGCCGCCCGGGTGCCGATGCCGCTCGCCGGAGTGCTGCGCGACGCCCTGCTGGAGGGTGTGGCGCACGGCCGGGGCGGCCAGGACCTGGCGGCGCTGGGCGAGACCTCGCGGCGCCGCGCCGCCCTCCCCCGGGAGGACGCGGGCGCACCGGGCGAAGGTGGCGCGCCGGACCCCGATCCGCGAACATGACATTCCGTCAAAAGCCTTGTGGCCGGGCCGGGCCGCACCTAGGTTGTGCGACGGGTTAAACGCACTTACACCGTCGCTTGACTTCGCCGCCCCGGGAGACCCCTGTTGCGCAGCCGTCTGTGGACCACACTCGCGGCGGGCCTCGTGTCCGCCTGTCTGCTCCCCGCCCCCGCGTTCGCCGCGGACGGCCCGGCCCGCACCGGCGCGCCCGCCGCCGCGGCCGCGACCCGGGACACCGACCTCAAGGACCGGCTCGCCGCGATCCCGGGCATGACCGTCGTCCAGGAGAAGCCGGTCGACGGCTACCGCTTCTTCGTGCTGACCTACACCCAGCCCGTCGACCACGACCACCCCGGGCGCGGCAGCTTCCAGCAGCGGCTCACCGTGCTGCACCGCGGCGCCGACCGGCCGACCGTCCTCTCCGCGAGCGGCTACGGACTGCCGGCCGACCCCGGCCCGTCCCGCTCCGAGCCCACCCGGCTGCTCGACGCCAACCAGGTCTCCCTGGAGTACCGGTTCTTCCGCGGCTCGGAGCCCGCCACCGGCGGCGACTGGTCGACCCTGAACGTCCGTCAGGCCACCGCCGACCAGCACGCGGTCTTCACGGCGCTGAAGGCGCTCTACCCCGGCCACTGGATCGCCACCGGCGGCAGCAAGGGCGGCATGAACGCCGCCCACTACGAGCGGTTCCACCCCGGCGACATGGACGGCACGGTCGCCTACGTCGCCCCGGACGACGCCGCCCGGCCCGGCGACCGCGCCTACGCGGACGTCATCCGCAGCAACGGCACCCCCGAGTGCCGGGCCGCGATCGCCGGCGCCCAGGTGGAGGCGCTGCGCCGCCGCACCGCGCTCACCGCCCGCTACGAGCAGTACGCCCGCGACAACGGCTACACCTTCTCCGCCGAGTACATGGGCAGCGCCGACAAGGCCCTGGAGGCCGTGGTCGTCGACACGCCGTGGGCGTTCTGGCAGTACGGCACCGAAGCCGACTGCGCGGCCGTCCCCGGCCGGGACGCCACCGACCAGCAGCTGTGGGACTGGTTCGACGCCGTCGACGGCTTCTCCTTCTACACCGACCAGACGCTCTCGTACTACGCGCCGTACTACTACCAGGCGGCCACCGAGCTCGGCGCGCCCGAGGTGGCGTACCCGCAGCTCAAAGGCCTGCTGAAGTACCGGATCTCGGTGTGGGACTACATCCCGGACAAGGTCGCCCGGCGCCCCTTCGACCCGGGCACGACCCGGGACGTCGACCGCTGGATCCGCCGGAACGCCCGTAACACCCTCTTCGTGTACGGCGGCCGGGACCCGTGGAGCGCCGAGCGCTTCTCCGTCTCCGCCCGGACCCGCGACAGCCACGTGCTGACGGTGGCCGACGGCAACCACGGCGCCTCGATCACCGCCCTCGCCCCGGCCGACCGCACCCTGGCCACCGACGCCCTGCTCCGCTGGGCCGGCCTGCCCCCGGCTCCAACGCGACGGCCGTGACCCTGAACGTCACGGTGACCGAGCCTGGCGGCCCCGGCTTCCTGACGGTCTACCCGAACGGCACCGTCCGGCCGAAC
>NZ_JBEYFP010000560.1:0-4009 GCF_040634455.1 Kitasatospora sp. NPDC007106 | reverse complement strand
TGGCAGACCATCAGCATGTCGAGGTGCTCGTCGACGGTGTTGACGGTGTGCGGGCGGGTCGGATTGGTCGAGCTGGGCAGCACGTTGGGCTGCGAGACCACGGTGATGATGTCGGGGGCGTGGCCGCCGCCGGCGCCCTCGGTGTGGTAGGCGTGGATGCCGCGTCCGGCGATCGCGGCGAGGGTGTCGGCGACGAACCCGGCCTCGTTCAGGGTGTCGGTGTGGATGGCGAGTTGGGCACCGGTCGCGTCGCAGACCCGCAGGCAGGCGTCGATCGCGGCCGGGGTGGCGCCCCAGTCCTCGTGGATCTTGAAGCCGAGTGCGCCGGCTCTCAACTGGTCGTGCATGGCGGCGGTGTTGACGGTGTTGCCCTTGCCGAGCAGGCCGATGTTGAGCGGCAGGTCGTCCATCGCGGCGAACATCCGGGCGAGGTGCCAGCCGCCGGGGGTGATGGTGGTGGCCTTGGTGCCCTCGGCGGGGCCGGTGCCGCCGCCGATCAGCGTGGTGATGCCGGAGGCGAGGGCCTCGTCGGCGAGCTGCGGGCAGATGAAGTGCACATGGGCGTCGATCGCCCCGGCGGTGAGGATCTTCCCGTTGCCGGCGATCACCTCGGTCTCCGGGCCGATCACGAGGTCCGGGTGGACGCCGTCCATGGTCTCCGGGTTGCCGGCCTTGCCGAGGGCGGTGATCCGGCCGTCCCGGATGCCGATGTCGGCCTTCACCACACCCCAGTGGTCGAGCACCACCGCGCCGGTGATCACGGTGTCGGGGGCACCCTCGGCGCGGCTCGTCCGGGCCTGCCCCATCGACTCGCGGATCACCTTGCCGCCGCCGAAGACCGCCTCGTCGCCGCCGCGGCAGCGGTCCTCCTCGACCTCGATCAGCAGCGCCGTGTCGGCGAGCCGGATCCGGTCGCCGGTGGTCGGCCCGTACAGGTCGGCGTAGCGCTCGCGGCTCAGCCGCAGCGCGGGGGCGGACGGGTCGCTGCGGTCAGCCATCGAGGGCACCTCCGGTCTCGCCGCGCAGGCCGTGCACCTCGCGGCGGCCGCCGATCGGCACGAGTTCGACCTCCACCGGGATGCCCGGCTCGAAGCGGACGGCGGTACCGGCCGGGATGTTGAGCCGCTGCCCGCGGGCAACCGCCCGGTCGAACTCCAGCCCCGGGTTGGCCTCGGCGAAGTGGTAGTGCGAGCCGACCTGGATCGGCCGGTCCGCGGCGTTCACCGCGGTCAGCCGGGTGACCGGCCGGCCGGCGTTCAGGCCGATCTCCCCCTCGCCGTACAGGATCCCGCCCGGCGTCACGGGGCCCGGCGCGCTCACTGGATCGGCCCGTGGACGGTGACGAGCTTGGTGCCGTCCGGGAAGGTGCACTCCACCTGGACGTCCGGGATCATCTCGGCGATCCCCTCCATCACGTCCTCGCGGGTGAGCACCTGCCGCCCGGACTCCATGAGTTCGGCGACGCTGCGGCCGTCCCGGGCGCCCTCCAGCACGTGCGAGGTGATCAGTGCCACCGCCTCGGGGTGGTTGAGCAGCAGGCCGCGGGCCCGCCGCGAGCGGGCGACGTCGGCGGCGACGTGGACGAGCAGGCGCTCCTGCTCGCGGGGGGTCAGCTTCATCTGTACGCACCTCGGGGTGGGAGGTCGGACGGTGACGAGGAGGACATTGGATCCGCCCTTTGTTGTGCACCGGTTACGCCCTACTTTCCGAGGCGTAACCGCCCAGCCCCCGCCCTGGTTACGGGCTCGGGCCAACCACCAGGGGCGCGGGGAACTGCGCAATGCGGGAGCGGGTATCCAGACTGTTCGGGGTAGGACCTGGTTCGTGCGTGACCCGCTCTCGACCTGCGCAGTTCTCCCCCAGCCTTCAGCCGGGAGGTGCCCCCACGCGCCCCTATTGGCTCGCCCTCCGCGCCCCTGGTGGCTGACCCCTCACAGCCGGATCCGGGCCGCCACCGGCAGGTGGTCGCTGCCGGTCCGGGCGAGGGTCCAGGTGCGGACGGGCGTAGCCCCCCGCACCAGCACCTGGTCGATCCGCGCCAGCGGGAACCCCGCCGGCCAGCTGAAGTCGAAGCCGCCCCGGGCGGGCGTCAGCCGGGAGGTGACCGGGGCGAGTCCGCGGTCGTCGAGGGTGCCGTTCATGTCGCCCATGACGAGGATCCGCCGCAGCGGCTCGGCGTCGATCGCCGCCGCCAGCAGCCGGGCGCTCTCGTCGCGCCGGGGTGTGGTGAACCCGGCCGCCGGCGAGATCCGCACCGAGGGCAGGTGCGCCACGTACACCGCCAGGTCGCCCTTGGGTGTCCGCGCGGTGGCCCGGACCCCGCGCTTCCAGTACTCGTGCACCTCGGCGGGCTTGAGGTCCACCGGCCGGACGTCCGACAGCGGGAAGCGGGACCAGAGGCCGACCGTCCCGGAGCGCGCCCGGTACGGGTAGACCTCGCCGAGGATCCGCTCGTACACCCCGGTCGCCGGCTCCATCAGCTCCTCGACGGCCAGCAGGTCGGCGCCCGTCCCGGCCAGCCGGGCGGCGGTGCCCTCCGGGTCGGTGTTCTCGGCGGCCACGTTGTGCTGCACCACCGTCAGGTCGAAGGGCCCGCCGTCGCCGCCCGACAGCAGTCGGCCGCCGAACAGCCCGGCCCAGGCGACGGCCGGCAGCAGCACCGCGGCGAGGGCCAGCCGTGAGCGTCGGAGCAGCGCAGCGGCCAGCAGCAGCGGCACTGCCAGGCCGACCCACGGCAGGAAGGCCTCCAGCAGGCTGCCGAGGTGCCAGCCCCCGTCGGGGACCAGCCGGTGGCCGATCAGCAGGAGTGCGGTGAGTGCCGCAAGGGCGGCCGTCACCCGGCCGCGGGGCCGGGCGGGCCACCCCTCGGGTGCCTCCGGCTCCGTCCGCTCCGCCACCGCCGTGCTCCGGCCCCCCGTGCTGTCGCCCCGTGCCACCCGCAGTCCCTCCGCCCTCGGCCCTGTCGCCGTCCGCTGCGAGGACGCCGTACCCGGTGGGGCGGGTTCCGCACCGGCCCCCACCCGGAGGGAGCAGTGCATCACCCGTGTGCGGCGGGGCCGGTGATCGTCCGTAGGATGACGCGGCCCCGCCGGACGGTCCGAGCCACGGGGCGGGGTGAAGGAGCAGGCAGGGTGGCACGGAGACGGCGAACAGGGATGCGGGTGGCGGTGGGCCTCCTGGCGGCCGGGCTGGTGCTGGGCGCGCCCGCCGGGACGGTGCTGGCGACCCGGTACCGGGCGCACGCGGTCGGCGGGTCCGGGATGGCGCCGACGCTGCGGCCGGGCTCCGTGGTGCTCACCGAGCCGGTGCCGGCGGACACCGTGCAGCGCGGTGACCTGCTGCTGCTGGACGCGCCGGACGACCGGGCGCCGGGCCCGGTGGTGCTGCGGCTGATCGGCACCGGCGGGGACCGGGTGGCCTGCTGCGGCGCGGGCGGTCTGCGGCGCAACGGCGCGCTCGTCGCCGAGCCGTACGCGCTCGGCGGCGGCCGGGAGTTCGGCGTCCAGGTGAATCCGCACCGGCTGTTCGTGCTCGGCGACAACCGGACCGGGGCGCTGGACTCGCGGGTACCCGAGCTCTTCGGCCAGGGGGACGGGACGCTCGCCGAGGGGGCCGTCCTCGGCCGCGTGGTGTGGGCCTCCGGGAGCGCGGTCCCCGCCCCGGGCAGCGGTACGGCGACGGCGCTCGTCCGGGTCGCCGCCGCCGGCGCCGTGCTGTTCCTGCTGGGTCTGCTCGGGCTGCCGGTGGCGCTCCTCGCCGCGCGGCGCCGTTGCTGAGCGGCGGCACCCCACGGGGATGCGTTCGGCGGCGGTTGGCAGGTGGTTCGTTCCCGGTTCACCGCGTGGTGCGCACCGGCCGCCTAGGGTGCCGGGCATCGACCGAAACCCTTGGCAGGGAGGCCAGATGACGCAGCGTCCGATCGGTGGGGAATCCTCGCGCCGCACGTTCCTGCGGGCGACCGGGGCGGCCGGCCTCGGTGCGGCCGCGCTGACCGCGGCGGGGGCGGCCC
>NZ_JBEYFP010000559.1:0-4011 GCF_040634455.1 Kitasatospora sp. NPDC007106 | reverse complement strand
CCGCCGGCCCGGCGCCCCCGGGATCGCCGAGGGCGTCGCCCCGCGCTGCCCCGACCTCGGCGTGATGCTGCCGTACACCCCGCTGCACCGGCTGCTGCTCGGCCTGCCCGGCGACCCGGACGGGCCGCGGATGCTGGTGATGACCAGCGGCAACCTGTCCGGCGAGCCGATCGTCACCGACGACGCCGAGGCGCTGGACCGCCTCGCCCCGCTGGTGGACGGCTGGCTGGCGCACGACCGGCCGATCCACGTGCCCTGCGACGACTCGGTGGTGCGGGTGGTGGACGGCGAGGTGCTGCCGGTGCGCCGCTCGCGCGGCTACGCGCCGCTGCCGGTGCCGCTGCCGGTGGACGTCCGCCCGGTGCTCGCCGTCGGTGGGGACCTCAAGAACACCTTCGCGCTGGCCGAGGGGCGCACCGCCTGGCCCTCCGGGCACGTCGGCGACATGGACGACCTGGCGACCCTCGCCGGATTCGGCCGCGCGGTCGCCCAGTTGGCGGCCGTCACCGGGGTCCGCCCGGAGCTGCTGGCCGCCGACCGGCACCCGCGCTACCGCTCCGCGCAGTGGGCCCGGCGGCAGGCCCGCGGGCGCGAGGTCCGCACCGTGCAGCACCACCACGCGCACATCGCCTCGGCGATGGCCGAGCACGGCCTGGACGGCACCGGGCGGGTCATCGGCATCGCCTTCGACGGCACCGGCTACGGCGAGGACGGCACGGTCTGGGGCGGCGAGGTGCTGCTCGCCGACTACGACGGCTTCGACCGCTTCGGCCGGCTCGGCCACGTGCCGCTGCCCGGCGGGGACGCCGCGGTGGAACGTCCGTACCGGATGGCGCTCGCCCACCTGTACGCGGCCGGCCTGCCCTGGGAGCCCGGACTGCCCTGCACCGCGGCCTGCCCCGCGGACGAACTCCCGGTGCTGCGACAGCAGTTGGCGCGCGGCCTGAACTGCGTGCCGACCTCCAGCATGGGACGGCTGTTCGACGCCGTCTCCTCGCTCGCCGGGGTCTGCCACCGGGCCGGCTACGAGGCCCAGGCGGCCGTGGAGTTGGAGGCCGCCGCGCTGGACGCCGAGGACTCCGGCGAGCCGTACGCCTTCGGCATGCGGGACGAGGCCGGCGTGTCGGTGGCCGATCCCGGCCCGGTGCTGGCCGCGGTGGTCGCCGACCTGGCGGCGGGCGTGCGCGCCGCGGTGGTCGCCCGGCGCTTCCACGGTGCGGTGGCCGCCCTGGTGGAACGGTGGTGCCTGGCGGCGCGGGAGCGGACCGGACTCGGCACGGCGGCGCTCACCGGCGGGGTGTTCGGCAACGCGCTGCTCACCGAGGAGTGCCTGCACCGGCTGCGGGCGGCCGGCTTCACCGTACTGCGGCACCGGCTGGTGCCGCCCAACGACGGCGGTCTGGCCCTCGGCCAGCTCGTGGTGGCCGGCCGGACCGGCAGCTGAACGGCGGGGGCGCACCCGCCCCCGGAGGACGAACGAGGGAGCAGCCGATGTGCCTGGCGGTGCCCGGCAGGGTGATGGAGATCGAGGAGCGCGACGGCACCCGGATGGCCGTCGTGGACTTCGGCGGCGTGGTGAAGGACGTGTGCCTGGAGTACCTGCCCGACCTGGCGGTCGGTGAGTACGCGATCGTGCACGTCGGGTTCGCGCTGCAGCGCCTGGACGAGGAGTCGGCCCGCCGGACCCTTGAGCTGTTCGAGGAACTCGGGCTGCTGCAGGAGGAGTTCGGCGACCCGTGGGAGGCGGCCGCGGGCGCCCCGAAGGAGGCGGAGACCAAGTGAAGTACCTGGAGGAGTTCCAGAATCCCGAGCTGGCCCGGCGGCTGCTCGACGACATCCGGGCCACCGTCACCCGGCCCTGGGCGCTGATGGAGGTCTGCGGCGGCCAGACGCACACCATCATCCGGCACGGCATCGACCAACTGCTCCCGGAGGAAGTGGAGTTGATCCACGGACCGGGCTGCCCGGTGTGCGTCACCCCGCTGGAGGTGATCGACAAGGCGCTGGAGATCGCCTCCCGCCCCGACGTGGTCTTCTGCTCCTTCGGCGACATGCTGCGGGTGCCGGGCACGGACAAGGACCTGTTCCGGGTCCGCAGCGAGGGCGGCGACGTGCGGGTGGTCTACTCCCCGCTGGACGCGCTGCGGATCGCCGAGCAGAACCCGGACAAGCAGGTGGTGTTCTTCGGCATCGGCTTCGAGACCACCGCCCCGCCGAACGCCATGACGGTGTACCAGGCGAAGAAGCGCGGGATCCGCAACTTCAGCCTGCTGGTCTCGCACGTCCGGGTGCCCCCGGCGATCGAGGCGATCATGCAGTCGCCGGACTGCCGGGTGCAGGGCTTCCTCGCCGCCGGGCACGTCTGCTCGGTGATGGGCACCGCCGAGTACCCGGAGCTCGCCGAGCGGTTCGAGGTGCCGATCGTGGTCACCGGCTTCGAGCCGCTGGACATCCTGGAGGGCATCCGCCGCACCGTGCGCCAACTGGAGCGCGGCGAGCACACGGTGGACAACGCCTATCCGCGGGCGGTGCGCGACGAGGGCAACCCGGCGGCGCAGGCGATGCTCGCCGACGTCTTCGAGACCACCGACCGCGCCTGGCGCGGCATCGGCACCATCCCGCAGAGCGGCTGGCGGCTCTCGTCCCGCTACCGCGAGTTCGACGCCGAGCACCGCTTCGACGTCGGCGACGTCAACACCTGCGAGCCGGCCGCCTGCCGGGCCGGCGAGGTGCTGCAGGGACTGCTCAAGCCGCACGAGTGCGAGGCCTTCGGCACCGTCTGCACACCGCGCAACCCGCTGGGCGCGACCATGGTCTCCAGCGAGGGCGCCTGCGCCGCCTACTACCTGTACCGCCGCCTGGGTGCGCCCGCCGCACCCGCCACCCCGCTGGAGGCGAGCCCCGTTGCCTGACACCGACACCCTCGCCGCCCCCGACTTCTCCAACTGGAGCTGCCCGCTGCCGCTGCGCGACCACCCGCGGGTGGTGATGGGCCACGGCGGCGGCGGGGCGCTCTCCGCCGAACTCGTCGAGCACGTCTTCGCGCCCGCCTTCGGCGGCCCGGTGCTGGCCGCGCTCGGCGACTCCGCCGCCGTCACCCTCGGCGGGGTGCGGCTCGCCTTCTCCACCGACTCCTACGTGGTGCGGCCGCTGTTCTTCCCCGGCGGCAGCATCGGCGACCTGGCCGTCAACGGCACCGTCAACGACCTGGCGATGAGCGGTGCCACGGCCGCCTATCTGTCCTGCGGGTTCATCCTGGAGGAGGGCGTCGAGACGGCCCAGGTGGCCCGGGTCGCGCAGGCGCTCGGCGCGGCGGCACGGGCCGCCGGGGTCGAGGTGGCCACCGGCGACACCAAGGTCGTCGAGGCCGGCCGCGGCGACGGGATCTACCTCAACACCGCGGGCATCGGACTGATCCCGGCCGGGGTCGACCTGCGGCCGCAGCGTGCCGAACCCGGCGACGTGGTGATCGTCAGCGGGCCGATCGGGCTGCACGGCGTCGCCGTGATGAGCGTGCGCGAGGGCCTGGAGTTCGGCGTGGACGTGCAGAGCGACTGCGCCCCGCTCGGCGGGCTGGTGCAGGCGATGCTCGCCGTCACCCCGGACCTGCACGTGCTGCGCGACCCCACCCGCGGGGGCCTCGGCGCCTCGCTCAACGAGATCGCCGCGGCCGCCGGGGTCGGTGTGGTCGTCCGGGAGCGGAGCATCCCGGTGCCGCCGGAGGTCGCCAACGCCTGCGCGATCCTCGGCCTCGACCCGCTGTACGTCGCCAACGAGGGCAAGCTCGTCGCGTTCGTGCCGCGGCAGCACGCGGACGCCGTCCTGGAGGCGATGCGGGCGCACCCGTACGGTGCGGGCGCGGCGGTGATCGGCGAGTGCGTCACCGACCACCCCGGCATGGTGGTGGCCCGGACCGCGCTCGGCGGCACCCGGGTGGTCGACCTGCCGGTCGGCGAGCAGCTGCCGCGGATCTGCTGAGCGCCACCTGCCGCCCTTCACGGCGCGGCGAGC
>NZ_JBEYFP010000558.1:0-4012 GCF_040634455.1 Kitasatospora sp. NPDC007106 | reverse complement strand
TCCGAAGTGCGCAGTTCTCCCCCGGCCTTCGGCCGGGAGGTACCCCCACGCGCTCCTGGCGGAGCGCTGCGGTTCAGCCCTGGGTGGTGAAGCCGTTCTTCTTCAGGTCGGCGACGGTGGCCTGCTGGATCGCGGTGAGTGCGGCGGGGAAGCCGGACTTGTTCTGGGCGGCCTTGCCGAAGGCGTCCTTGAAGGTCGAGTAGGCGACGTTGACGTTGGGGCCCCAGGCGGCGGGTGCGGTGTTCTTCGCGATCTCGGCGGCCCGGGTGTAGAAGTCGGGCTGGTTCGCGAAGAACTCGGGGGCGTTCGCCAGTGCGCCGCCGGTCTGCGCGGCGGTCGCGGCCGGGTAGATGCCCGCCTCCTTGACCAGCGCGGCGACGGCCTGCGGGTCGGTGTTCAGCCAGGTGGCGAACTGCGTGGCGGCGTCGGCGTGTCCGGCCTTCTCGGCGCCGGTGGTGACGCCGGTGCTGGAGCCGCCCCAGCTGCCGGTGACCGACTCCCCGGCGTTCCACTGCGGCAGCGGGGCGATCGCCCACTTGCCCTTGGTGTCGGGCGCGGAGGAGGTGAACACACCGGGCGCCCAGACCGCGGAGACCCAGGCGATCTGGCTGCCGTCGTTGAGCGCCTTGCTCCAGGCCGGGGTGTACATCGGCTGGTTGTCGACGGCGCCCTCGGCGACCAGGCCGCCCCAGAAGTCGGCGACCTTCTCGGTGGCGGCGTCGTCGACGGCGACCTTCCAGGCGTCCCCGGAGGCCGTCCACCACCTGGCGCCGGCCTGCTGGGCGAGGCCGGCGAACAGGCCCGGGTCGTTGGCGGAGAAGGTGGTGAGCGCCTTCGACGGGTCCCTCTGCTTCAGCTGCCGGGCGGTGTCGGCGAACTCGGCCCAGGTGGTGGGCACCTTGAGGCCGTACTGGGCGAACAGGTCGGTGCGGTAGTAGAAGGCGAGCGGGGCGGTGTCCTCGGGGATCGCGTAGACCGCGTCGGAGCCCAGGGTGACCTGCTGCCAGACACCGGCCGCGAACCTGTCCTCGGCGGCGCCGGACCGCTTGGCGATGTCCGCGAGCACGTCGTTGCTGACGAGGGTGGGCAGTGCCTGGTACTCGACCTGGACGAGGTCGGGGGCGTTGCCGGCCTTGGCCGCGGTGATGGTCTTGGTGACCAGGTCGTCGCCGGAGGCCTGCTTCTGCACGGACACCTGGACGTCCGGGTGGGAGGCGTTCCAGAGGGCCGCGACCTTGTCCATGTTCGGCGTCCAGGACCAGAAGGTCAGCTTCACCGGTCCGGCCGCGGCCGCGGTGTCACCGGAGGCGCCGCCGCTGCTGCCGCAGGCGGTCAGGACGAGCGTGCCGCAGAGCGCGGCGGCCGAGGCGAGGGCGAGCCGACGGTGCATGGATCCTCCCGGGATCACGGGTGCGGGGTGGGGGATGCGGGAGCGGCGCCGGGCTCCTGAGCTCACGGAACCGCCGCTGTGCACGTTCACAGTACGGAAACCCGGACGACACTTGTCAATCCCTCACCTCGTACGGTTATCTTGCCGAAACACGGCGCACTCGCGCTGTGTACGTTCACAGTGATCGCCGATGGAGCCCCCATGGACCACCCGCTGACCCGCGACGTCACCCCGACCGCGGCCGCCGCCCCCGCCGCACGGAGCCGCCGGCCGGTCGGGCTGCCCGCCCTCGCCTACGGCGGCGACTACAACCCCGAGCAGTGGCCGGAGGAGGTCTGGGAGGAGGACGTCCGGCTGATGCAGCAGGCGGGCGTCACCATGGTCAGCGTCGGGATCTTCTCCTGGGCCCTGCTGGAGACCGAACGCGGCGTGTACGACTTCGGCTGGCTCGACCGCCTGCTCGACCTGCTGCACGCCGGCGGCATCCGGGTCGACCTCGGCACCCCCACCGTCGTGCCGCCGGCCTGGTTCTACCGCGAACACCCGGAGGCCCTGCCCGTCACCCGCGAGGGCGTCCGCCTGGAGGCCGGCTCCCGCGGCGCGATCTGCCACAGCTCACCGGCGTACCGGCAGGCCGCCGCGTCCATCACCGAACAGCTCGCGCTGCGCTACGCCGACCACCCCGCACTCGCCCTCTGGCACGTCCACAACGAGTACGGCGTCCCGGTCAGCGCCTGCTACTGCGACGCCTCCGCCGAGGACTTCCGGCGCTGGCTGCGCGAGCGGTACACCGGCCTCGCCGAGCTCAACGCCGCCTGGGGCACCACCTTCTGGGGCCAGCGCTACGGTGCCTGGGAGGAGATCCGGCCGCCCCGGCTCACCCCCACCGCCGGCAACCCCGCCCAGCAGCTCGACTGGGCGCGCTTCACCAGCGACACCCTGCTGGAGAACTTCAAGCGGGAACGGGACGTCCTGCACCGGCTGGCGCCCGGCATCCCCGTCACCACCAACTTCATGACGGCGCTCTCGCAGTGCGAGTCCCTCGACTACTGGGCCTGGGGCCGCGAGGTGGACCTCGTCGCCAACGACCACTACCTGGTCGCCGAGGCCCCCCGGAACCACATCAACCTCGCCATGTCCGCCGACCTCACCCGCTCGGTCGCCGGCGGCCGCCCCTGGCTGCTGCTGGAGCACTCCACCGGCGCCGTCAACTGGCAGCCCCGCAACCTGCCCAAGCAGCCCGGCGAGATGGCCCGCAACAGCCTCTGCCACGTCGCCCGCGGCTCGGACGGCGCCATGTTCTTCCAGTGGCGGGCCTCGCGGTTCGGCGCCGAGAAGTTCCACTCCGCGATGCTGCCGCACGCCGGCACCGACAGCCGGATCTGGCGCGAGGTGGTCGCCCTCGGCGCCGCCGTCGGCGCGCTCGGCAGCGTCCGCGACAGCCGGGTGGTCTCCGACGCCGCCGTGCTGTGGGACTGGCAGTCCTGGTGGGCGCAGAAGCTCGAATGGCGGCCCAGCGTCGAACTCGACGCCCGCGCCCAGGCCGACGCCTGGTACGCCGCCGCCTGGGACCGCCACCTCACCGTCGACTTCGCCCACCCCGAGGCCGACCTCACGGACTACCCCCTCGTCCTGGTCCCCGCCCTGTACCTCGCGACCGCCGCCACCGGCGACAACCTGCGGCGCTACGTCGAGAACGGCGGCACCCTCGCCGTCGGGCACTTCTCCGGCATCGTCGACGAGCACGACACCGTGCACCCGGGCCCCTACCCCGGCGCGCTGCGCGAGGTGCTCGGCCTCACCGTCGAGGAGTTCGCACCGCTGCCCGAGGGCCGGACCGTCCGGCTGGACGGCCCCGGCGGCGACGGCCCCGACGGGCCGCTGCAGGCGGGCTCCTGGTCCGAGTTCGTGGTGCCGCGCGGCGCCGAGACGCTGTGGAGCCACACCGAGGGACCGGCCGCCGGCCTGCCCGCGATCACCCGCCACACCCTCGGCCGGGGCGCCGCCTGGTACCTGTCCACCCGGCTCGACGCGGCAGGGCTCGACACCGTGCTCGCCCGGGTCTGCGCCGACGCGGGCCTGCCCGAGCGGGCGCTGCCGCGCGACCTCGAGGTCGTGGAACGGGTCGGCGAACTCGGCCGCTACCTCTTCGCGATCAACCACGGCGACCGCGGGGCGCAGGTGCCGCTGCCCGGCGCCGGCATGGAACTGCTCACCGGACTGCTGGTCGAGGGGGTGCTGGAGGTGCCGGCGGGCGCCGTCCGGGTGGTCCACCTGTGACGGGCGGGCGGGGCGGTGCGAGGCGGCCGCGCCCGTCGTCTACATTGATGTAGACGAGGTGCGGCGGTCCGCCGTCCCCGCGGCACCCCCGGAGAGGCGTGGCCTGAATGTCGTCCCCTGCCGTCCTGGTACCGGACGCCTGCGGCGCGCCCGGCTCCCCGGTGCCGACTGCCGGCCGTTCGGACATCGGTCGTCCGGTCGTCCGTCGTCCGGTCGTCGGCCGTTCGGACATCGGCCCTCCGGCCGGCGGTCGCCGCAGCGTCGAGGGCGGCCGGTGAGCGCCGTGGCCGACGCGGACCGGGCCGCCGCCCGCCCCGACCACGGGGAGCAGCCGCCCGGGAC
>NZ_JBEYFP010000557.1:0-4013 GCF_040634455.1 Kitasatospora sp. NPDC007106 | reverse complement strand
GCCGAGCTCCGGCTCGCGGACGGCGGCATCCCGGCAGGCCCGGATGCGGTCCGGGTTCGCGGAGCCGACGACCGGGGCGATCCGCGCCGGATGCCGCTGCAACCACCACAGCACCACCGTCTCCGGCGTGGTGCCCTTCGCCTCCGCGAGTTCGGCGACCAGCCGCGCCGTCCGCCGTTCCTGCTCCGACTGCTGACGGCCCGTGAAGCGGCCCTGTGCGAGGGCGCCCCAGGCCTGCAACCGGACGCCGTTGCGGCGGCAGTACTCGACCGTCCCGAACGGGAACCCGTTGCCGGCGGCCGCGGGCGTGTTGACCAGCACCCCGGCCTCCAGCCAGTCCCGCTGCGCCAGGCTCATCTCCAGCTGGTTCGCCACCAGGGGCACGTCCAGGTACGCCTGAAGATCCTCGATCTGCGCGGCGCCCGTGTTGGAGACGCCGAAGGCCCGGACGAGGCCCTGCCGATGCAGTGACATCAGTGCCTCGGCGACGTCCGCGGGATCGGCCAGCGGGTCCGGCCGGTGCAGCAGCAGGACGTCGATCACATCGGTGCGCAGCCGGGTCAGGCTCTCCTCGACCCGCCGCACGATGCTGCTGCCGCGCAGGTCGTAGATGCCGGGCCGGTCGCCCTCGGCGAGGCGGATCCCGCACTTGGTCTGCACGGTGATCCGCTCCCGCAGACCGGGCGCCCGGGAGAGCACCTCGCCGAAGACCGCCTCCGCCTTGCCGCGCCGGTAGATGTCCGCGTGGTCGAACACCGTGATGCCCGCGTCCAGCGCCGCCCCGACCGCCGCCTCCGCTGCGGCGATGTCCGCCGGGCCGTAGCCCTCGGAGTCCCAGTCACCGCCCAGGCCCATGCAGCCGTACAGCAGGCGTTCCCCGTCGGGGCGCGTCGTCGTCATACGGCCACCCTAGGCCCTCCCCTTCGGGTTCCCGCAGGTGGTGCGGTGCACCTGCAGGAGCAGGAGCAGGAGCAGGAGCAGGAGCAGGAGCAGGAGCAGGAGCAGGAGCAGGGGTCGGGGCCGGGCGGGGCGGTGGCGGTCGGGAAAACCTGTCATCCGTGCGGGGCAGAGGCCCGTAGGCTCGGGCGCATGTCTGACCATGATCACGCGCAAGGGCCCGGAACCGCAGGGCCCGTGACGGCCGAGGACCTCGCCGAGGGCGTGCGGCTCGTCGTCGCACTGCTGCGCCGGCCCGAGGCACTCGGCGCGGACTGGGGGCGGCCCGCCGGCAGCCTGGAATGGAGCTGCTGGGAGACGGCCGAGCACCTGGCCGACGACCTCTTCTCCTATGCCGCCCAGCTCGGCCCGCAGACGCCCCCCGCCGCCACCCATGTGCCGTTCGTCTGGCGCCGGGAGGCCCCGGGCAAGCCCGCCAACGTGATCTTCGCCGAGCGGGAGGGCGGGCCGGAGGGCATGCTCCAGGTGCTGGAAGCCTGCGGGGCGCTGCACGTGGCGATGGTACGGACGGCGTCGCCGCAGGACCGCGCCTTCCACGTGTTCGGGACGACGGACCCCGAGGGCTCCGCGGCCATGGGTCTGGTCGAGCTGTTCGCGCACGCCCAGGACCTGGCCCTCGGCCTCGGACTCGACTGGCAGGCCCCCGCCGAGATCTGCACCCGCGTGCTGACCCGACTGTTCCCCGAAGCCCCGACCGACACCGACCCCTGGCCGACCCTGCTGTGGGCGACCGGCCGCGGCGACCTCCCGGGCCGTCAACGGCGCACCCGCTGGCAGTGGGACAGCACCCCGCGCCCCTGACCGGCAGCAGCCCGGCCTCGGCACTGCAGTGGGGGGACGCCCTGAGTGGAGTCGTCCCGATCGGGATGCGCTGTCCACGCGATGGGCTCGGACTCTGGATGAGGTGATCAAGCAGTGAAGCTCGCCTGCCGGAACCTCGGCTCGCCGGATCTGGCCCGTCGGGGACTCACCGCGGACTCCGCCCCGGTGGAGGTGCTGCTCGTGGACATCGAGGCGGACCTGGTCATCAGCGACGACGGCCGCACGGTGTGGAACGAGGACGGCTTCCCGGTGGCCGAACTGGCCCGCGCCCTCTCGCTCTGGCTCCGACTCCCGGACGGCGAGCGGCGGGACTTCACGTTCGACTCGATGTCGTACGACGTGCCCGGTGCAGTCAGGATCACGGCGACCGAAGGGGGCTGGCGGGTCGGCTCCGTCTTCGCCCCGGACACCTGGGGCTCTCCAACGACCTGGCCGCGCCTCGTGGCGGATCTCGCCGCGTTCATCGCAACGGTGAGGGAGGGGGTGATCGCCCTCGGGATCAAGCCCGACTTCATCCCGGACCTCTGAACGGCCCCGCCTCGTCGATGCGCCGACGGGCCTCACCTGCTCGGACGCCACCGGAACCAGTAGTCCAGCCCCTCGACCCGGTAGCGGGCCCCGGCGCCAAAGCGCCCCTCGCCCACCAGCTGCTCCGCCCCGTCCGGCACCTGACGGTGCGGCGTCAGTAGAAGGGCCAGCTCGTCGTAGCGGTCATCGAACCCGCCCTGGCCCGGGTGGGTCTCCGACCCCACCGTCCCCGCCTCATAGCGCTCGTTCCACCTGGCGAAGATCGCCCACTGCTCGCGCTCCAGCTCCACCGCCGCGTCGCTCGCTGGCCAGACGCTGTACTCGTCGGCCTCGTCGGCGTCATCCCAGTCGTTGCCCTGGAAGTAGTGAGGCTTGCCGTCGACATCGGCGAGGCCGGCGCGCGGCCCGCTGCACCACTCCAACTCGACGTACACGCGCTCGAAGCCGGCCGCGATCAGCTGCACTTCGTCCCAGGTCTCAGCCACACGCGCAGGCTACCGACGAGCGGCCTCGGTATCCATGATCACGATCTACGGCTGGAGTACCGGTCGCTCAGAAGGACCTCACACCAGAGTGCTGTGGTGGGCCACCGCCTGATGGGGTGCGACGGCCGCGTACCCTCGTGGCATCCTGTCCGAGCTCCGGCCAACGTCAAGGGAGACCGATGTCGCACCTCTCGGATGACGACTTCGTCAGAGCATCGCTCGAAGTCCATCTTCCAGAGGCGCGAGTATTCCTGGAACAGCTGGACTCGGCTGAGCGCGAATCCGCGGAGGAGCTCGGGCACAGCCCGCACCCCTTGGGCCTCTACACGGTTCTGTCCCAAGCCTTCTACTGGGTTGTTCTTCGGCCGGCTCTGGACTCGCCGGAAGCCGACCGCGACCTTCTGGTGCGCTGCCGGGACTTCCTCGACGAGCTCACCTTGAGCCGACGCAGCGAGGTGTTGCAGGCTGTGGAGATTCGCGTCTGGGAGCATCTACGGGATTCCGAGCGGGAGATTCTCGGCCGGGGCGGTCCCGATCCGGTTGGGCCGTCGGCCTGACTCTCCAGACTGGGGCGGTCCCGATCCGGTGGCCGGTCGGGATACGGGCTGTCGGCGGCAGGGTGTCCCGGTGTCGGACCAGGACCGGACGGTCTTGGCCGTCAACCCGGTCGGCCGGGCCGGAGTTCCGATCGTTGGGGTCGTGGTCCGGCGCGTTCCCGATCTGCGCGGCAGGGGAGGGGGTTGAGGCGTGGAGGTGACGGCTTTCGACGCGTACGAGCGCCGGACGTGGGCGGGTCGCGCGGCGGCGTTCGCGGGGAGTGCCGCGAGGCTGTGCGCGTATCCCGTCCCACGGTTGCTCGATGTGGCGGGCGTCGGTGCGGGGTCCCGGGTGCTCGACGTCGGGACGGGGACGGGAACGGTGGCCGCGGCGGCCTGCGGGCGGGGTGCGGCGGTGATTGCGGTGGACGCCGAGCCGAGCATGGTGGAGCTGGCCGCGCGGACGGTGCCCTCGGCGGAGGTCCTGACGGCCGTTCTGCCGGAGCTGCCGTTCGGGGACGGCGTGTTCGACGCCGTGGTCGGCAACTTCGTGCTCAACCACGTGGGGCGTCCCGGGGAGGCGCTCGCGGAGCTCCGCCGGGTGGTCCGGCCGGGTGGGCGGATCGCCCTGACGGTGTGGGTGCATCCGGCTCCGGCGGGGCAGGCGTTGTTGGGCCGGGCCGTC
>NZ_JBEYFP010000556.1:0-4020 GCF_040634455.1 Kitasatospora sp. NPDC007106 | reverse complement strand
CGTCGGCCGGGTCGGTGCCCGGCTCGATGGCCGGGTCGGTGCCCGGCTCGATGGCCGGGTCGGTGCCCGGCTCGATGGCCGGGTCGGTGCCCGGCTCGATGGCCGGGTCGGTGCCCGGCTCGGTGCGCGGTGAAGTCCCGGAGTCGTCCACAACCGCCAGGCTATCCGGCGGGGGCCGCGGCGAGCCGCCCGGCGGTGCCGGACCGGCGGGGCCAAGGTGGGAACGAGGGGTGCCGCACCGTTCCGGACGTGCGACGGACGTGCGACACTGGTCTAGACAACTGGCTCCACCCAGCACCACCGAAAGGCACGTCCCATGGCAGAGCGCCGCGTCACCGTCGGTTGGGCCGAAGGCCTCCACGCCCGTCCCGCCTCCATCTTCGTCCGCGCCGTCACCTCCACGGGCGTGCCCGTCACCATCGCCAAGGACGGCGGCAACCCCGTGAACGCCGGCTCCATGCTCGGCCTGCTCGCCCTCGGTGCCGCCGGCGGCGACACCGTCGTCCTGGCCTCCGAGGCCGACGGCGCCGACCAGGCCCTCGACCGCCTCGCCAAGCTCGTCCAGGAGGGCCTCGACGAGCTCCCCGCGGCCTGACCGCGGCCACGCGAAAGGGGTGCACCACGGCGGTCCCGCCGGGTGCACCCCTTCGCTCTGCCGGGTGCCGTCAGAAGACCGACCAGCCGGTCGCCGTGGTCAGCGCGTCCAGCGCCGCCACCCCCAGCACCGAGTTCCCCGCCGCGTCCAGGCCCGGGCTCCACGCGCACACCGCGCCCCGGCCCGGCAGCACCGCCAGCACGCCCCCGCCGACACCGCTCTTGCCCGGCAGCCCCACCCGGTAGGCGAACTCCCCCGCCGCGTCGTACGTCCCGCAGGTCAGCATCACCGCGTTGATCCGCTTCGCCTCGCTACGGGTCAGCAGCCGCGAACCGTCCACCCGCACCCCGTGCCGCGCCAGGAACAGCCCCGCCAGCGCCAGGTCCCGGCAGCTCGCCGTGATCGCGCAGTGCGCGTAGTAGTGCGCCAGCACGCTGTCCACCGGGTTGCGCAGGTTGCCGTAGCTCGCCATGAAGTGCGCCATCGCCGCGTTGCGGTGGCCGTGCCGCGCCTCCGAGGCGGCCACCGTGTCGTCCGTGGCCACCGCCTCGTTCCCCGACTCCCGCCGGAGGAACTCCCGGACCGCCCCCACCGCGTCGCCCGTCAGCTCCAGCAGACGGTCCGTCACCACCAGGGCGCCCGCGTTGATGAACGGATTGCGCGGGATCCCCTGCTCGGTCTCCAACTGCACCAGCGAGTTGAACGGGTTCCCGGACGGCTCCCGGCCCACCCCGCGCCACAGTCCGTCGCCGCCCTCGGCGAGGGCCAGCGCCAGCGTGAACAACTTGGACACCGACTGGATCGAGAACGGCTCCTCCCACGAGCCCGCCCCGAACACACCGCCGTCCACCGTCGCGATCGCCATCCCGAAGGCCTCCGGATCGGCCTTCGCCAGCGCCGGGATGTAGTCCGCCGACCGCCCGCGCGCCGGCGCCGCGAGCGCGGTCTCCATCGATTCCCGCAGAAGTCCCTGGTAGTCCACGCGGCCATTGTGTCCCCGGCCGCCCGTACCACCCCGCCGGGGTCCACGATCCGACATTTCGACTTGAGGACCACCACACCATCGGATGATCCGCCGACGAACCGACCCGCCGCCGGGACCACCCGGCGCAGGCTGGCGCCATGACCGGATTCGACCTCGAAAACCCCGACCACGCCTACATGTTCGGCTTCCTCCAGGCCGACGGGCACCTGCGCCAGGGCCTGGGCAACAAGGGCAGCCTCAGCGTGGAGCTCTCCGCGCGCGACACGCCCCTCCTGGAGGAGTTCAAGCGCATCTGCCCCTGGCCCAGCAGCATCCGTCGCCGCACCCGCACCACCAACTTCGCAGCGAACCACACCTCGGCGACCTGGACGGTGTGCGCCCGCGAGTTCCGCGAACGGCTCGTGGCACTGGGTCTGCCGCCCGGACGGAAGTCCTCGACGGTGGAGCCACCACGGGCCCCCTTCGCCGAGCGGGACTACCTCCGCGGCCTGATCGATGCCGACGGCTCGCTCGGACGCACCGGCAAGGACCTGCCGTTCGTCAGCCTGACCACCGCGAGCGAGCCGCTGGCGGCCCACTTCTGCCGCTACGCCCACGCGCTGACCGGCCCCGTGCGCACAGCCCGGCGGAACCGGCGCGACGCGATCTACAACATCCTCTTCACCAGGGAGGACGCCGTCGCCATCGTCCGGCACCTCTACTACCCGGGCTCCCTCGCCCTGCCGCGGAAGCTGGCAGCCACGGCCGACGTAACGGCGTGGACCCGACCCGACGGGATGAGGAAGGTGCTGCGCCGCCCGTGGACGGCAGACGAGGACCGCCTCCTGCTGGCCGCCCGGAACGCGGAGGCGGCAGCAACCGTGCTCGGCCGGTCCGTCAGCAGTTGCTCGGCCCGACGATGGCGGCTGGTGGGACCGGAGAAGGCCGGGGTGCGCTTCCCGCGCACCCCGGCCTGAGCTCAACCCTTCACGCAGACGACCTGCTTGAGGTGGGCGACCACCTCGACCAGGTCGCGCTGCTGGTCCATCACCTTCTCGATGGACTTGTACGCGCCCGGGATCTCGTCGACGACGCCCGCGTCCTTGCGGCACTCCACGCCCTTGGTCTGCTCGACCAGGTCGCGCGTGGTGAACCGCTTCTTGGCCGCGGTGCGGCTCATCTTGCGGCCGGCGCCGTGCGAGGCCGAGTTGAACGCGGCGTCGTTGCCGAGACCGCGGACGATGTACGAACCGGTGCCCATCGAGCCCGGGATGATCCCGTAGTCGCCGGAGCCGGCCCGGATCGCACCCTTGCGGGTGACCAGCAGGTCGACGCCGTCGTACCGCTCCTCCGCCACGTAGTTGTGGTGGCAGCTGATCATCTGGTCGAAGGCCACCTTCGCCTTCGGGAACTCCCGCCGGACGACGTCCTGGAAGAGCGCCATCATGATCGCTCGGTTGCGCTTGGCGTAGTCCTGCGCCCAGAACAGGTCCTGGCGGTAGGCGTTCATCTGCGGGGTGTCCGCGATGAACACCGCGAGGTCGCGGTCGATCAGGCCCTGGTTGTGCGGCAGCGACCGGGCGACGCCCATGTGGTGCTCGGCGAGCTCCTTGCCGATGTTGCGCGAGCCTGAGTGCAGCATCAGCCAGACCGAACCGGACGTATCGACACATACCTCGCAGAAATGGTTGCCGCCGCCGAGCGAACCCATCTGCTGAGCCGCCCGCTCGCGCTTCCAGCGGACCTCCGGGGCGATGCCGTCGAAGCCGTCCCAGAAGCGGTCCCAGCCGCCGGTGGCGAGGTCGTGCAGCTTGCCCGGGTCGACCGGGTCGGTGTGCAGGCCGCGGCCGACCGGGATCGCCTGCTCGATCTTGGAACGGAGCCGGGACAGGTCGTCCGGCAGGTCCTTCGCGGTGAGCGAGGTCTTGACGGCGGTCATTCCGCAGCCGATGTCGACGCCGACCGCGGCCGGGCAGACGGCGCCCTTCATGGCGATCACGGAGCCGACCGTCGCGCCCTTGCCCAGGTGCACGTCGGGCATCACGGCGAGGCCGTGCAGCCACGGGAGCGAGCTGATGTTGCGCAGCTGCTGCATGGCCTGGCCCTCGACGGTGGCCGGGTCGGTCCACATCCGGATGGGCACGCGGATGCCGGGTACCTCGGTGTACGACATGGTGATTCGACCTCCACAGGTCGCTTGTTTCCAGCGTAGGGGGGGTGCCGCGCGATGAGTCCCGGTGCGGCTCGGGGAAGGCTGTGGGGCCGCGCTCAGGCGGCGGTGCGCCGGGAGGACGGTCGTGGGGAGCATCGGTAGTCGCGCTCGACCCGCATGGTGACCGCCTCCTCTCGCGCTGTGTGCTGCGGCCGCGGGGTGCGGCTGCGGGGACCATCTACCCACGCGGCCGGGCCCCGGTGCAATGCAATAAACGCGCGGGCCCGGCGGAGCTGACGCTCCGCCGGG
>NZ_JBEYFP010000555.1:0-4029 GCF_040634455.1 Kitasatospora sp. NPDC007106 | reverse complement strand
GCGGGTCGCCCTCGCCCGGGCGATCCTGCGCGACGCGCCGATCCTGCTGCTCGACGAGGCGACCAGCGCCCTCGACTCGGAGAGCGAACTCCTCGTCCAGGAGGCCCTGTGGCGGCTCATGGAGGGGCGGACGGCACTGGTGGTGGCGCACCGGCTGAGCACGGTCGCCACCATGGACCGGCTCGTCGTCCTGGACCGCGGACGGATCGTCGAACACGGCACCCACGAGGAACTGCTCGCATCGGAGGGCACCTACGCGAAGCTCTGGCAGCACCAGTCGGGCGGCTTCCTCGACGACACCCCCGCCGGGGCCGACCCTGCCCGTGCCGACCTGCACTGACGCCGGCCGCGGCGCGCTCCGCGCATCCGGGGCGACGTGGCCGGGTCCGGCCGTACCGGCAGTCGGTCGCCGACATCGCGGACCCGGGCGAAATGCCGCAGCCGCGGTCCGGCGACGGCGACCATGGGGGCGTACGCGTTCTCCGACCGTTGCTGAGGTGCCCACGTGACTGGCATGACGAGGCTGGTCCCGGTGTCGCTGCGCGGGTACCGGCGGGCGTGGCTGGGCCGGGACGTGCTCGCCGGGGTGGCGCTGTCGGCGGTCGCGATCCCCGAGGTCATGGGGTACACCTCGATCGCCGGCATGCCCATCGTCACCGGCCTGTACACGCTGGTCCTGCCGGCGATCGCCTTCGCCCTGCTGGGCTCGTCGAAGCTGCTGGTCGTCGGCGCGGACTCCGCCACCGCGGCGATCCTCTCCGCCGGGCTGCTCGGGCTCGGGGTGGACGGTCTCGTCCCGGGGTCGCCGCAGTGGGTGGGGCTGGCGGGGCTGGTCGCCCTGCTGTCGGGCGTGATCCTCGCTGCCGCGCGGCTGCTGCGGCTCGGCTTCCTCGCCGACTTCCTGTCCGCCGCCGTCCTGATCGGGTTCCTGACGGGTGTCGGTGTCCAGGTGTCGACGGCTCAGATCCCCGAGCTGCTCGGCATCCCCAGGGGCCGTGGCAACTGGTTCCAGCAGCAGTGGTCCTGGATGTCCCGCCTGGACGAGGTCTCCTGGCGCACCGCCGCCTTCGGCGCCGCCACCGTCGTGATCATCGTGGCCTTCAAGCGGTTCCTGCCCCGGTTCCCCGGTTCCGTCGTGGCGGTGGTGGTGCTGATCGCCGTGTCGGCGGCAACGGACGCCTCGGGCCACGGGGTCGCCGTCGTCGGCGCCGTCGAGGGCGGCTTCCCGCCGCTCGGCCTGCCGTCCGGGCTGACCCCCGGTGACGTGACCGCGGTCTTCTCCGTCGCGGTCTCCTGCTTCGTCCTGATCCTGGCCCAGAGCGCGGCCACGGCCCACAGTTTCGCGACCCGCCACGGCGACCGCGTCGACGTCGACCGCGATCTGGTCGGCCTGTCGGTCGCCAACCTCGCCGCCGGGCTGAGCGGGACCTTCGTCGTCAACGGCTCCCCGACGAAGACGGAGATCCTCGACCAGCAGCGCGGCCGGACCCAGGTCGCCAACCTCACCATGGCGCTCCTGTCGCTCCTGGTCGCGCTGGTCTTCACCGATCTGCTGGCCGACATGCCGCTCGCGACGCTGGCCGGGATCGTGCTCCTGGTGGGCCTCGACCTGATCGACGTGCGCGGTCTGCGGCGGATCCGTACCCGGCGCCGCAACGAGTTCGTCGTGGCCGTCGCCACCGCCCTCGCGGTGTTCTGCATCGGTGTCGAGCAGGGCGTCCTGCTGGCCCTCGCGCTGTCCCTGTTCGAGGTGATCCGGCGGGAGTACCGGCCCAAGGACTTCGTCGTCGGCGTCACCGGCGAGGGCGTGCCCACGTACACGGTCGCCGGGCCGGGGATCGAGAGTGCGCCCGGCCTGATCGTCTTCCGCTTCAACGCGGAGCTCTTCTACGCGAACGCGAGCCGCTTCGCCGACCAGGTCAAGGCGCTCGTCGACGGCGCGCCCCATCCGGTGCGCTGGCTGGTGCTCGACGCCGCGGGCATCGCCGACGTCGACTACTCCGCCGGGGTCCGCCTGCACAGCCTGCTCGACTTCCTCGCCACGCGCGGCGTCACCTTCGTCCTCGCACGGCCCGACGCGGCCCTGGTGGAGACCCTGAAGGTCTACGAGTTGTGGCAGCGGATCCCGCCGGAGAACGTCTTCGGCAACCTGATCGACGCCGTCCGCGCGTATTCGGGCGGCCCGTCCCCCGATGCCCCTCCCGGGGGGCCTCCGGCCGGCTGAGTCCGTGCCCGGTCCTCGCGCACTCCCGGGCCCGGCCACGGGGATCGGGAGCGTACGGTGCCAGCGGGGCCGTGCGGTGCGGGTGAAGGCGCGGCGGTAGGCGCTCGGCGGGACGCCGCGGCGGCGGACGAACTGCTCGCGAGGGACCGTCGCACTGCCGTAGCCGACTCTGCGGGCGACCTCCCCCACCGGTAGCCCGGTGGTCTCCAGCAGTTCCTCGGCACGGGCGAGGCGTTGGTCCAGCAGTCAGGGGTGCGGGGTGCTTCCGGTCGCCGCGGTGAAGCGCCGGGCGAAGGACCTGCGGCTCGTCAGCGCGCGTTCCGCCAGTTCGTTCACCGGCAGCGGCCGGTCGAGGTGCTCGCGCGCCCGGGCCAGGACCCGGACGCGCGCGCCGGCACTATGACACGCCTCACACAGCGTCGTGACGCTGCGTCATTCGCGCTGTTCGCCGTGGACATGTCCAACTCCCGTGGCCGGATTCGTCAGTAAGCCGTCATTGCCGCCACTCCCCGGCCGGACACAGGCTGTAACGGTGTCCCAGCGACGAGTTGTTGTGGTGGTCTACCCGGGTGCCCAGGCCCTCGACATCACGGGCCCGATCGAGGTGTTCGACACCGCCAACCGGCGGCGTCCCGGAGAGGAGGGCGAGTACCGGATCGAGATCGTCTCGCCCCGTGCGCCGCGGGTGCGGACCAGCACGGGCATCGTGATCGAGGCCGAGCCGCTCGGGACGGGCGAGGGCCCGATCGACACGCTGGTCGTGCCGGGCGGCTGGAGCCTCCCCGAGGCACTGGCCGACCGGGAGCTGGTGTCCTGGATCGGGCGGGCGGCCGGGCGCTCGCGACGGGTGGTGTCCGTCTGCGGTGGCGCCTTCCTGCTTGCCGAGGCGGGTCTGCTCAACGGCCGGAGGGCCACCACCCACTGGGCGTTCTGCGACGAGCTGGCCCGACGCTACCCGGAGGTGGCCGTCGACCCGGATCCGATCTTCGTCTGGGACGGCACCTACGCGACCTCGGCCGGCGTGGCCAGCGGGATCGACCTGGCCCTCGCCCTGGTCGAGGCCGATCACGGCGCCTCCTTCGCGCTGGAGGTGGCCCGTTTCCTGGTGCTGTTCTTCAAACGGAACGGCGGCCAGTCGCAGTTCAGCACGATCCTGGAGGCCCAGCTGGCCGACCGTCCGCCGATCCGGGCCGCGCAGGAGTGGATCCTGGAGAACCTCGAACAGCCGCTGCCCGTACCCGAGGTGGCCCAGCGCGCCAACATGAGCGTACGCAACTTCGCCCGGGTGTTCCGGCGCGAGGTCGGCACTCCGCCTGGCCAGTACATCGAGCAGATGCGCATCGCCCGGGCCCGGAAACTGCTGGAGTCCACCGAACTACCGGTCGGCCAGATCGCCCGCCGTTGCGGATTCGCCTCCGCCGAAACCTTCTTCCGTTCCTTCGGCCGGACGCTGGAGCTCACTCCGAACGAGTACCGCCGGCGGTTCCAGGCCCTCGCGCCGGCCGGTCTGGTCCTCGGTACCGGCCCGGCAGACAGGAGTGCCACCCCGTGACCACCGACATCCGGGAGACGACCCCGCCGACGGGCCCCACCGGCATCCGGGCGACCCCGCCCGGGGAGACCGCAGGCGCGACCGCCGGGGTCCGCGTCGTGGACCATCTGGCGGCCGCTCTGGCCGAGGACGGAGTCCGGCAGGTGTTCGGCATCGGCGGCGCGAACATCGAGGACCTGTACGACGCCCTGCACCTCCTCGGGGGCCGCCCGCGCACCGTCGTCGCAAAGCACGTGTTCTCGGCCGTCACGAT